>NZ_JBJQMC010000008.1:0-210427 GCF_046486085.1 Escherichia sp. WS568 | reverse complement strand
TACAATAGCGTCAGGCCTCACCATTACAACGGTGGGTTGACGCCGGAAGAATCAGAGAACAGATACCGTTTTTACTGTAAAACCGTGGCCAATATTACTTGACCACTACAGACACAGGCAATGGACTATGACCGGATTCTGGCAGGCTCCCGCAGCCATCAGACCGGTGTAAGCGGTGAAAATAACAGCGTCCGTCTCAGCATTCAGGGCGGTCATCTCGGTCACGATAACAACGGCGGTATTGCCCGTGGGGCCACGCCGGAAAGCAGCGGCAGCTATGGCTTCGTCCGTCTGGAGGGTGACCTGCTCAGAACAGAGGTTGCCGGTATGTCTGTGACCGCGGGGGTATATGGTGCTGCAGGCCATTCTTCCGTTGATGTTAAGGATGATGACGGCTCCCGCGCCGGCACGGTCCGGGATGATGCCGGCAGTCTGGGCGGATACCTGAATCTGGTACACACATCCTCCGGCCTGTGGGCTGACATTGTGGCCCAGGGAACCCGTCACAGCATGAAAGCGTCATCGGACAATAACGACTTCCGCGCCCGGGGCTGGGGCTGGCTGGGCTCACTGGAAACCGGTCTGCCCTTCAGTATCACTGACAATCTGATGCTGGAGCCACAACTGCAGTACACCTGGCAGGGGCTCTCCCTGGATGACGGCCAGGATAACGCCGGTTATGTGAAGTTCGGGCATGGCAGTGCACAACATGTGCGTGCCGGCTTCCGTCTGGGCAGCCACAACGATATGACCTTTGGCGAAGGCACCTCATCCCGTGACACTCTGCGCGACAGTGCAAAACACCGTGTGAGTGAACTGCCGGTGAACTGGTGGGTACAGCCTTCTGTTATCCGCACTTTCAGCTCCCGGGGTGACATGAGCATGGGTACAGCCGCAGCCGGCAGTAACATGACGTTCTCACCCTCACAGAATGGCACATCACTGGACCTGCAGGCCGGACTGGAAGCCCGTGTCCGGGAAAATATCACCCTGGGCGTTCAGGCCGGTTATGCCCACAGCATCAACGGCAGCAGCGCTGAAGGTTATAGCAGTCAGGCCACGCTGAATGTGACCTTCTGATAATTCTGCATTGCCTCTCTGTGGTCCCGGTCATCATGACCGGGACCCGGACGGGGGAAAACGTTTCAGTGCCACATTCACTGGCATTCACAATAACATGATATTCATCACGGAGTGACTATGTTACAGATAGTCGGCGCGCTGATTCTGCTGATCGCAGGATTTGCCATTCTTCGCCTTTTGTTCAGAGCATTAACCAGCACAGCGTCTGCGCTGGCAGGGTTCGTATTGCTGTGTCTGTTCGGCCCGGCTTTACTGGCTGGCTATATCACTGAACGCATAACCCGGTTATTCCATATTCGCTGGCTGGCAGGCGTATTTCTGACGATTGCCGGAATGATTATCAGCTTCATGTGGGGACTTGATGGTAAACATATCGCACTGGAGGCTCATACTTTTGACTCTGTAAAATTTATTCTGACCACCGCTCTCGCCGCTGGTCTGCTGGCTCTTCCCGTGCAGATAAGAACCATTCAGCAGAACGGGCTCACACCTGAAGATATCAGCAAGGAAATTAACGGGTATTACTGCTGTTTTTATACTGCTTTTTTCCTTATGGCGTGTTCTGCATACGCACCATTGATCGCATTGCAGTTCGATATTTCACCCTCACTGATGTGGTGGGGCGGGTTGTTGTACTGGCTGGCTGCATTAGTGGCGCTGCTATGGGCGGCCAGCCAGATCCAGGCGCTGAAAAGACTGACCAGTGCCATCCGCCAGACACTGGAAGAACAACCGGTGCTCAACAGTAAATCGTGGCTGAGCAGTTTGCAAAACGATTACAGCCTTCCTGAAACGCTGACGGAGCGCATCTGGCTGACACTCATTTCACAACGGATTTCCCGGGGAGAACTGAGGGAATTTGAACTGGCAGACGGAAACTGGCTACTGGACAATGCCTGGTATGAAAGAAACATGGCGGGTTTCAACGAAAAGCTGAGAGAGAGCCTGTCATTTACCCCTGATGAACTGAAAACCCTCTTCCGGAACCGCCTGAATTTATCACCGGAAGCGAATGACGATTTTCTCGATCGTTGCCTGGACGGCGGTGACTGGTACCCCTTTTCAGAAGGCCGCCGTTTTGTATCATTCCACCACGTGGATGAGCTTCGTATCTGTGCCTCCTGCGGGCTGACAGAAGTACATCATGCCCCGGAAAATCATAAGCCGGATCCGGAATGGTACTGCTCCTCTCTTTGTCGCGAAACAGAAACACTGTGTCAGGACATTTATGAACGTTCTTACACCGGTTTTATTTCCGATGCAACGGCGAATGGTCTGATTCTCATGAAACTGCCGGAAACCTGGAGTACAAATGAGAAAATGTTTGCTTCCGGAGGGCAGGGACATGGGTTTGCCGCTGAACGGGGAAACCATATTGTCGACAGAGTCCGTCTGAAAAACGCACGGATCCTCGGTGATAATAATGCCAGAAATGGAGCAGACAGACTGGTCAGCGGAACAGAAATCCAGACGAAATATTGTTCAACTGCAGCCCGTAGCGTCGGTGCGGCATTCGACGGACAAAACGGACAGTATCGTTACATGGGAAATCATGGACCCATGCAACTGGAAGTCCCCCGTGATCAGTATGCCGGCGCTGTGGAAACCATGAAGAATAAGATCCGCGAAGGTAAAGTACCCGGTGTAACCGATCCCGCAGAAGCGTCCCGGCTGATTCGTCGGGGACATCTGACTTATACCCAGGCCCGTAATATCACCCGGTTCGGGACCATCGAATCGGTCACTTATGATATTGCCGAGGGGTCGGTTGTCAGTCTGGCGGCCGGAGGGATCAGTTTTGCCCTGACGGCATCGGTCTTCTGGCTCAGCACCGGCGATC
This sequence comes from Escherichia sp. WS568, assembly GCF_046486085.1. NCBI lineage: Bacteria > Pseudomonadati > Pseudomonadota > Gammaproteobacteria > Enterobacterales > Enterobacteriaceae > Escherichia > Escherichia sp. WS568. Next base: position 207,504 of record NZ_JBJQMC010000008.1, on the reverse strand, counting down.
GCGATGCTGCCCTGCAGACAGCTGCTGTCCAGGCAGGAAAAACCTTCACCCGCACACTGGCTGTCTACGTCACAACCCAGCAACTTCACCGGCTCAGTGTTGTTCAGGGTATGCTGAAGCATATTGATTTTTCGACGGCCAGCCCGACTGTCCGGCAGGCGCTTCAGAAGGGGACCGGTGCAGGAAATATCAGTGCCCTGAACAAAGTGATGAAGGGTACGCTGGTGACATCTCTGGCACTGGTAGCTGTCACAACCGGCCCTGACATGATCAAAATGTTGCGGGGACGGATCTCCGGTGCGCAGTTCATCAGGAATCTTGCCGTGGCATCTTCCGGTGTGGCAGGTGGTGCTGTCGGGTCAGTGGCGGGCGGGATATTGTTCAGTCCACTGGGACCATTTGGTGCACTGACAGGGCGTGTGGTTGGCGGTGTTCTGGGGGGAATGATTGCCTCCGCTGTATCAGGAAAAATTGCCGGAGCGCTGGTTGAAGAAGATCGCGTCAAAATTCTGGCAATGATTCAGGAGCAGGTGACATGGCTTGCCGGCAGTTTCCTGCTGACCGGACATGAGATTGAAAATCTGAACGCGAATCTGGCCCGTGTTATCGATCAGAATGCTCTGGAGATCATTTTCGCCGCCGGTATACAACAACGGGCCGCGACCAATATGTTAATCAAACCACTGGTGGTCAGTATCATCAGGCAACGCCCCGTCATGGAATATGATGCATCCCATCTCGGCAATATGGTTAACCGACTGGAAGAAGCATTACCCCCGGAGTTACCGGCATAACGGCTATTCTGCGCCTTTTACGTTTTATCACCTGATTTGTCAGTGTCATCGTCATGACTCAGAGAGGTAAATACCATGATTCACCTGTTCAAAACCTGCATGATTACCGCCTTCATTCTGGGGTTAACGTGGTCTGCCCCACTCCGGGCACAGGATCAACGTTACATCAGTATACGCAATACAGATACGATATGGCTCCCGGGAAATATTTGTGCCTACCAGTTCCGGCTGGATAATGGCGGAAACGATGAAGGATTTGGCCCCCTCACCATCACTCTGCAACTCAAAGACAAATATGGTCAGACGCTGGTGACCAGAAAAATGGAAACGGAAGCCTTTGGTGACAGTAATGCCACGCGAACCACAGACGCATTTATGGAAACGGAGTGCGTGGAAAATGTCGCCACAACCGAAATCATTAAAGCAACTGAAGAAAGTAACGGCCATCGTGTCAGTCTGCCGTTATCGGTTTTCGATCCCCAGGACTACCATCCACTGCTGATTACCGTTTCCGGAAAAAATGTTAACTGATCCCTGAAGTCAGTTTCATGCTTCAGCCTCTGCCACAACGTATGGCAGAGGCTATTTATCAGGAGAAACCAGATATGCCGGGTTACACACAGAGTATGTCCTGGCTGAAGGATCTTTCTCATACGGGCAGACGGTGGCTGTCACAACAGCTTACCTTAATGTGCTTATTGAAGATGACCAGGTGCGCACTTCCGGCTGGTTATCCGCAACGCGGAAGGTCAGCGACGCTGGCGCTGCCGGAATACTGAACCCTGTGCCGGAAAGCAGCTTAATGCGTGGCTCGCCAGTGAAGGGCTTCTCAGACAATAAACGTCATTGATTTCGTCCATCAGGCCGCGTCTTCTCCGGGAGACGCGGCTTTTTTCATTTATTACACCAGTAAATCTTAACCACCGATAAGGAGCAAAGTATGCGATTAGCCAGTCGTTTTGGTTATGCTGCAAACCAGATACGCCGTGACCGTCCACTGACACATGAAGAGCTGATGCACCATGTGCCGGGGATTTTCGGGGAAGATAAACACACGTCCCGAAGCCAGAACTATACGTACATCCCCACCATCACCGTGCTGGAAAGTCTGCAGCGGGAAGGCTTCCAGCCATTCTTCGCCTGCCAGACCCGTGTGCGCGACCCGGGCCGTCGGGGATACACAAAACACATGCTGCGTCTGCGGCGGGCCGGAGAGATAAACGGAGAACATGTCCCTGAAATTATTCTGCTCAACTCTCATGACGGTACCTCCAGCTACCAGATGCTGCCGGGTTACTTCAGGTTCGTCTGCCAGAACGGGTGCGTCTGTGGTCAGTCTCTGGGGGAAGTGCGTGTTCCGCACCGGGGAAATGTAGTGGAGAAAGTTATCGAAGGGGCTTACGAGGTGGTGGGGGTTTTTGACCGGATAGAGGAGAAGCGTGATGCCATGCAGTCGCTGGTCCTGCCGCCACCGGCACGCCAGGCGCTGGCACAGGCGGCACTGACTTACCGTTATGGTGACGAACATCAGCCCGTCACCACCGCCGACATTCTGACGCCACGACGCCGGGAGGATTACGGAAAGGACCTGTGGAGTGCTTATCAGACCATCCAGGAGAATATGCTGAAAGGGGGGATTTCCGGTCGCAGTGCCAGAGGAAAACGTATCCACACCCGTGCCATTCACAGCATCGACACCGACATTAAGCTCAACCGCGCATTGTGGGTGATGGCTGAAACGCTGCTGGAGAGTATGCGCTGATGCCGTTTCCCTGAAAGCGCAGTTCTGACTCACGTCTGTCCCTTCCCCCGGGATTTCTTCCATTCATTTACTTTTTATAAGGAATAATCTCATGACAACCGTCTTGCATAATTCCACCACTCCTTCTGTTTCCGTAACCGCTGCATCAGGGAATGACCAGCCTCAGCTGGTTGCCACCATAGTCCCTGATGAACAGCGCATCAGCTTCTGGCCGCAGCACTTTGGCCTCATTCCACAGTGGGTGGCCCTGGAGCCCCGTGTCTTCGGCTGGATGGACCGTCTGTGTGAAGACTACTGCGGTGGTATCTGGAATCTGTACACCCTGAACAACGGCGGGGCATTTATGGCACCCGAACCGGATGACGATGATGACGAAACATGGGTACTGTTCAATGCCATGAACGGTAACCGCGCTGAAATGAGCCCGGAAGCCGCCGGCATTGCTGCCTGTCTGATGACGTACAGCCATCATGCCTGTCGTACGGAGTGTTATGCCATGACGGTCCATTATTACCGGTTGCGGGATTACGCCCTGCAGCATCCGGAATGCAGCGCCATTATGCGCATCATCGACTGAATGGAGAGAAGCACAATGCAACAGCTTTCCTTTCTGCCCGGAGAGATGACGCCCGGCGAGCGCAGTCTCATTCTGCGGGCCCTGAAAACTCTGGACCGCCATCTTCATGAACCCGGCGTGGCCTTCACCTCCACCCGTGCGGCACGGGAATGGCTGATTCTGAACATGGCGGGACTGGAGCGTGAAGAATTCCGGGTGCTGTATCTGAATAACCAGAATCAACTGATTGCCGGTGAAACCCTCTTCACCGGCACCATCAACCGCACGGAAGTCCATCCCCGGGAAGTGATTAAACGCGCCCTGTACCACAATGCCGCTGCCGTGGTGCTGGCGCACAATCACCCGTCCGGTGAAGTCACACCCAGCAAGGCAGACCGCCTTATCACGGAACGTCTGGTACAGGCACTGGGCCTGGTGGATATCCGGGTGCCGGACCATCTGATAGTCGGTGGCAACCAGGTTTTCTCCTTTGCCGAACATGGTCTGCTTTAACCCGTCACAACCACATCACGCTTGTTTGCACTTTTATCTTCTGTCTTCAGAGGTATCACACTATGAAAATCATCACCCGTGGTGAAGCCATGCGTATTCACCAACAACATCCGGCATCCCGTCTTTTTCCTTTCTGTACCGGCAAATACCGCTGGCACGGCAGTGCTGAGGCGTATACCGGTCGTGAAGTGCAGGATATTCCCGGTGTGCTGGCCGTGTTTGCTGAACGCCGTAAGGACAGTTTTGGCCCGTATGTCCGGCTGATGAACGTCACTCTGAACTGAGTCAGTAAGGGCACTCTGATGAGCAGAATTATCACCACCACCGTGTATACACTGAATGAGCTATCCTCCACCGCACAGGAAAAAGCCCGCGACTGGTACCGTCAGCATCATGCTGACAGCAACTGGTATGAAAACGCGTATGGGGACTTCAGGGAGGTCTGTGGCATTTTCGGGATTGACCTCCGCCAGCGTGTTATCCGGCTCAGCAACGGCAGGTTTATGGAAGAGCCGTGCATCTGGTTCAGCGGATTCTGCAGCCAGGGGGACGGAGCCTGTTTTGAAGGACGCTGGCACTGGCAGTCAGCAACAGCCAGGAGAGTCGGGGTGTATGCCCCGCAGGACCGTGAGCTTCATCGTATCGCGGATGCCCTGCAGGCGGTGCAGAAGCGTAACTTCTGGCAACTGCAGGCTGAAATCCACCACCGGGGACGTTACTGCCATCCGTACTGCATGGATATCACCGTCACCCGGAACAGTCCGACTGGTCAGGCTATGACAACCGATGCGGAAGCCGCAGTCAGCGAAGCCCTGCGCGACCTGGCCTTCTGGTTGTACCGTCAACTGGAAAACGAGTACGACTGGCTGACCTCAGACGCCGCTGTGGATGAGGCCCTTCTCATCAACGAATATACCTTCACCGAAGCCGGTCTGCGCGCCGGCTGCCCCGTCATCGTTAAACTATCATTCACCGATTTTCTGTGAGGATTTTATCGTGTCAGACACACTCCCCGGGACAACGCTTCCCGACGACAACAAAGACCGCCCCTGGTGGGGGCTGCCCTGCACCGTGACGCCCTGTTTCGGGGCACGTCTGGTGCAGGAGGGTAACCGGTTGCATTACCTTGCAGACCGCGCCGGTATCAGAGGCCGGTTCAGCAATGCGGATGCATACCATCTGGACCAGGCTTTTCCACTGCTGATGAAACAACTGGAACTCATGCTCACCAGCGGTGAACTGAATCCCCGGCATCAGCATACCGTCACGCTGTATGCGAAAGGGCTGACCTGCGATGCCGACACCCTCGGCTCCTGTGGTTACGTTTATCTGGCTGTTTATCCTGCGACCGAAACGGAAAGTAACCCTCCGGAATAGCCTTCTGCTCCGGCCTGGTGCTTTCACCAGCCACGCCACTTTTCCATTTCTTATATCTGCATATCAGGAAAATCTTCAGTATGAAAACATTACCCGACACACACGTACGGGCGGCATCGCGCTGCCCGTCTCCGGTTGAAATCTGGCAGACACTGCTCACCCGACTGCTGGACCAGCACTATGGCCTTACGTTGAATGACACACCGTTCGCTGATGAACGTGTGATTGAGCAGCATATTGAGGCAGGGATTTCACTGTGTGACGCGGTGAACTTTCTCGTTGAAAAATACGTGCTGGTACGAACTGACCAGCCGGGATTCAGCGCAGGAGCCCCGTCGTCTCAGTTAATCAACAGCATTGATATTCTCCGGGCTCGCAGGGCGACCGGCCTGATGACCCGGGACAATTACAGAATGGTAAATAACATTACCCTGGGCAAGCATCCGGAGGAGGCGAAACAATGAAACTTTCCCTGACGCCGGAAGCCGACAGCATTAACATGCAGGCGCTGAACATGGGGCGCATTGTCGTTGACGTCGATGGTGTTAATCTCGCTGAACTGATTAACAAGGTCTCTGAAAACGGTTATTCACTCCGCGTGGTCGATAAATCCGACCAGCAGTCAACCAGTACACCACCACCGTTAACAACCCTTACCGGCATACGTTGCAGTACCGCACATATCACGGAAACGGACAACGCCTGGCTGTACTCGCTGTCACACCAGACTAATGACGACGGCGAAACAGAATGGATTCATTTTACAGGCAGCGGCTATCTGTTACGTACCGATGCATGGTCGTACCCGGTTCTGCGGCTTAAACGCCTGGGCCTGTCAAGAACGTTCCGTCGTCTGGTCGTCACTCTCACCCGGCGTTATGGCGTCAGTCTCATTCATCTGGACGCCGGCGCAGAATGTCTGCCGGGGTTCCCCACTTTCGACTGGTAACCCGTAAATTCACAACATGAAATCATTAACCACAGAAACGGCGCTGGATATTCTGATTGCGTGGCTGCAGGACAATATTGACTGCGAATCAGGGATTATCTTCGACAACGATGAGGATAAAACGGATTCAGCAGCACTGCTGCCCTGCATTGAACAGGCCAGGGAAGATATCCGTACCCTGCGCCAACAGCAGCTTCTGCAACAGAACAGGTGAGTCTTACTCACCAGACTTCATTCCACTGACGCCAGCCTGAATACGGCTGGCGTTTTCGTTTATAAACCAAAAGGAAAAACGATGATGTCAGATATCACAATCTCCCGCCCGGAACTGGTCAACGGACATACGGACGTTATCTGCTCAACCAGTATCCGCCACATTCTGGCTGTACGAAAGAGTGCGCTGCTGCAAATCGACACACTTATCCGGCAACTGGCTGAAATCTCGGTACTGACGGAAAGCATTGGCGGTAAAACGCCCGGGACTGGGCCATGAAACAGGATTTTCGCTGCGGCTGCTGGCTCATGGAGAAACCGGAAACCGCAATGAAAGCCATCACCCGCAATCTCGATCGCGAAATCTGGCGTGGCCTGATGCAACGTTCCGGGATGCTGTCATTAATGGATGCGCAGGCCCGTGATACATGGTACCGCTCACTGGAGTACGATAACTTTCCGGAAATCAGTGAAGCGAACATTTGGAGCACATTTGAGCAACTGCACCAGAATAAGGATGACGTGTTTGAGCGAGGAGTGATCAACGTCTTCAGAGTGCTGAGCTGGAATTACAAAACCAACTCACCCTGTAAATTTGGCAGTAAAATTATCGTCAACAATCTGGTGAGGTGGGACCGGTGGGGATTTCATCTGAACAGCGGGCAACAGGCAGATCGACTTACCGACCTGGAAAGAATGCTGCACCTGTTCAGCGGCAAACCGATCCCCGACAATCGGGAAAACATCACCATTCATCTGGATGAGCACATCCAGTCTGTTCAGGGGAAAGAGGACTATGAAGATGAGATGTTCAGTATCAGATACTTTAAGAAGGGCTCCGCGTATATCACGTTCAGAAAACCGGAACTGGTTGAGCGACTGAATGATATTATTGCAGAACACTATCCTGACATGCTGTCAGTATAGCTTTGCCAGTATGCTTAAAGATCGGAAATTGTCCGATAAGATGTGATCGCGGCTCATACAAACCGGTTTCAGATGGCATACCCGGTGGCATACTGTCTGGAAGGATAAATAAAAAAGCGCATGTTAAACAATAACATGCGCTTGTAATCTGGCGGTGAGGGGGGGATTCGAACCCCCGATACGTTGCCGTATACACACTTTCCAGGCGTGCTCCTTCAGCCACTCGGACACCTCACCAAATTGTTGTTCCTGTCTTGCTGGAACGGGCGCTAATTTAGGGAAATCATGACCTGAGGTCAACAAACTTTTTTAAAAAATCGCGCGTTTATTCAAACTTCAATCAATATGCAGTTTTAATAAGCGAAATTTGCTTTTTTTGCCACCGACCACGGATTTGTTATGCTGGTGGCTTTTGTAGATCATAACGATAAGTGCGAATAAATTTCGCGCAACGCTTTTCGGGAGTCAGTATGGATATCATCTTTTATCACCCAACGTTTGATACCCAATGGTGGATTGAGGCACTGCGCAAAGCTATTCCTCAGGCAAGAGTCAGAGCATGGAAAAGCGGAGATAATGTCTCTGCTGATTATGCTTTAGTCTGGCATCCTCCAGTTGAAATGCTGGCAGGGCGCGATCTTAAAGCGGTGTTCGCACTCGGGGCAGGTGTTGATTCTATTTTGAGCAAGCTACAGGCACACCCTGAAATGCTGAAACCTTCTGTTCCACTTTTTCGCCTGGAAGATACCGGTATGGGCGAGCAAATGCAGGAATATGCTGTCAGTCAGGTGCTGCATTGGTTTCGACGTTTTGACGATTATCGCATCCAGCAAAATAGTTCGCATTGGCAACCGCTTCCTGAATATCATCGGGAAGATTTTACCATCGGCATTTTGGGCGCAGGCGTACTGGGCAGTAAAGTTGCTCAGAGTCTGCAAACCTGGCGCTTTCCGCTGCGTTGCTGGAGTCGAACCCGTAAATCGTGGCCTGGCGTGCAAAGCTTTGCCGGACGGGAAGAACTGTCTGCATTTCTGAGCCAATGTCGGGTATTGATTAATTTGTTACCGAATACACCTGAAACCGTCGGCATTATTAATCAACAATTACTCGAAAAATTACCGGATGGCGCGTATCTCCTCAACCTGGCGCGTGGTGTTCATGTCGTGGAAGATGACCTGCTCGCGGCGCTGGATAGCGGCAAAGTTAAAGGCGCAATGCTGGATGTTTTTAATCGTGAACCCTTACCGCCGGAAAGTCCGCTCTGGCAACATCCACGCGTGACGATAACACCACATGTCGCCGCGATTACCCGTCCCGCTGAAGCTGTGGATTACATTTCGCGCACCATTGCCCAGCTCGAAAAAGGGGAGAGGGTCTGCGGGCAAGTCGACCGCGCACGCGGCTACTAATAAAGCATCAGGTTTCCTGCTATCCTTGGCGGGAATTGAATACAGGAGAGAGTTATGTATCCCGTCGACCTTCATATGCATACCGTTGCCAGCACGCATGCATATAGCACATTGAGTGATTACATTGCCCAGGCCAAACAAAAGGGCATTAAACTTTTTGCAATCACCGATCATGGCCCGGATATGGAAGATGCGCCGCATCACTGGCACTTCATTAACATGCGTATCTGGCCGCGAGTGGTTGATGGAGTAGGGATCCTGCGCGGCATCGAAGCTAACATTAAAAATGTTGATGGTGAAATTGATTGCAGCGGCAAAATGTTTGATTCGCTGGATCTGATTATTGCCGGTTTTCATGAGCCGGTTTTTGCGCCGCATGATAAAGCGACCAATACACAAGCGATGATCGCCACTATTGCCAGCGGCAATGTGCATATAATAAGCCATCCCGGAAATCCGAAATATGAAATAGATGTTAAAGCCGTTGCTGAAGCAGCCGCGAAACATCAGGTGGCGCTGGAAATCAATAATTCCTCTTTTTTACACTCACGTAAGGGAAGTGAAGACAATTGTCGTGCGGTAGCCGCAGCGGTACGTGACGCTGGAGGTTGGGTGGCATTAGGCTCGGATTCTCACACCGCGTTTACCATGGGTGAATTTGAAGAGTGTCTTAAAATCCTCGACGCGGTAGATTTTCCGCCAGAGCGCATTTTGAATGTTTCTCCGCGCCGCTTACTGAACTTCCTTGAATCTCGCGGTATGGCACCGATTGCGGAATTTGCAGACCTTTAATTACTAGTAATGGAAATATATTAATGAACGAGTTTTCTATCCTCTGTCGTGTGCTGGGTTCGCTCTATTACCGCCAACCACAAGATCCTTTACTGGTGCCGCTGTTTACCCTGATTCGTGAGGGGAAACTGGCTGCGAACTGGCCACTGGAGCAGGATGAGTTGCTGACACGTTTGCAGAAAAGCTGTGATATGACGCAAGTCTCTGCCGATTACAATGCGTTGTTTATCGGCGATGAATGTGCTGTGCCGCCATATCGTAGCGCATGGGTTGAGGGCGCGACGGAAGCGGAAGTGCGCGCTTTTCTTTCCGAACGGGGGATGCCATTAGCGGATACGCCAGCCGATCACATCGGCACATTGCTGCTCGCGGCTTCCTGGCTGGAAGATCAGTCAACGGAAGATGAGAGCGAAGCACTGGAAACACTGTTCAGTGAGTATCTGTTACCCTGGTGTGGTGCGTTCCTTGGTAAAGTGGAGGCCCATGCAACTACGCCTTTTTGGCGCACCATGGCACCGCTAACCCGCGATGCTATTAGTGCAATGTGGGAAGAGCTGGAAGAAGATCCTGAAGAGTAAATGTGATCTGCATCACTCATAACTGCAACAGATAATTTGTTGTTGCATAAAATGTGTGCTCGATCTCATTCATGGCCGCGTTTTCTGCTATCATGCGCGGCATGAACATACTTCTCTCTATTGCAATCACAACAGGTATTCTCTCCGGTATCTGGGGATGGGTGGCTGTTTCCCTGGGCTTACTAAGCTGGGCGGGCTTCCTGGGCTGTACGGCCTACTTTGCCTGCCCGCAAGGTGGGCTGAAAGGGCTGGCGATCTCCGCTGCAACCCTGCTTAGTGGCGTGGTGTGGGCGATGGTCATTATTTACGGTAGTGCACTGGCACCACATCTGGAAATTCTCGGTTATGTCATAACCGGTATTGTCGCGTTTCTGATGTGTATTCAGGCGAAACAGCTGCTGCTTTCATTTGTTCCGGGGACGTTTATAGGCGCATGCGCGACGTTTGCCGGGCAGGGTGACTGGAAACTGGTGTTACCTTCGCTGGCGCTTGGGCTGATATTTGGTTACGCAATGAAAAACAGCGGCCTGTGGCTGGCGGCGCGTAGTGCAAAGACGGCGCACCGTGAGCAGGAAATCAAAAATAAAGCGTGAGGGGCACTCACGCTTTCGCTTAAACCGTAAAATGCCGGATGATAATTCCGGCTTTTTTATCTGTCAGGATTCCGGTGGAACCGACATATGGCGGTATTTCACCAGAATGTCGTTCTGCCGTTCTGCTTTGTTCTGCAAATCCCACAGACCACGGTCAATACCATCATTAATCAGGAAAATGACCCCTGTTTCGATAGCCGACATCAGGCACAGCATAACGGGTTCGTTCGAGGTGTAACCCACTTCCCCTTCCAGCAAGCGCTGGTAGTCAATAAAGCGGAAAACCCCGGCCTGAACTTCATAGGAAAGTATCGTCTTACTGGTGTTCACCGAGGAGAGAATCTCACCGGTACTCACATTGACGACACGCAGGTTCACGGCAATCTGATCAAGCTGGTATTGCGTGTCGGCACCGATCCCAAAATATCTTGCCCCAACACCGCCCGATTTAACGTTGCTTTCGTAACCGATAATCGAACCTTCAACCATGATATTTGCCGCCGTTAAAGACTGCAGCGGGATTCGGTTATTAATGGCAACCGTACCGTTTTCTTGTGCCGCACGAATAATCTTGCGCTCGTTAAGCAGGTTTTGTAAGCCCTGGCGCTCCAGCGGTATAAACCAGCGAGAATCTTTCAATGCCGTGACCAGCATTGCCGTGGCGCTTTGCGGAACAGCAGTGGAGAAGTTACTTGCCGGGTAAGGTTTAAATTGCCCGGTTTCGTCCTGAATGTTGTATACCGAAACAAAGATCTTACCCGTCGGCGCTGGCAGATGGGTCAAATCTTTGTAGCTCTGAGCACGAGGCATTAATGTCGGTCTGGCTGCTTCTTTAGGCGGGGCGGTTAAGCATCCGCTCAGTAACATGACGGCAACCAAAAGAAATAAGCGCTGCATGATTATTTTCCTTATGAAGCTGGGGCTTAAAAATCGGTTGAGTTATTTTGTAAACCCGAAACCTGGATGGTCGAGGTTTGTCCGGTTTTACGATCTGTCACGTTCAACTGCAATTGACCATCGCGGTTAGCAATATCAACAATATAATCGTTGGTCACCATGCGGCCCGGTTTACCGGTATTAATATTCGACAGTAGCCCACCTAAAATTTGTGACTGGATGGCCTGAGTAAAGTTATCTAACGCTGAGGGTGTTTCAATACCAAAGTCATCGTTATAGCTCGGATCTTTATACGAGTTTTGGGCCTGGGCGCTATTTAATAAAAAAGCGCCATTATTTGGGTTACCACCAAAGTTTGGGTTACGGAACTGAAAAGTCATTGTTCCAGCCCAACTTAATGGCGAAATAAGCATGAGTAGAACTACTGCATGTTTGACACGCATTGCAGCCTCCGAACAATTTTTTATTTAGAATTCATCATGCGCCAAATCGCCCGTACTTAATAACGCCTGATTTATCTGGCGACGATTTAGTGCTTCTTCAGTTTGAATCAGTGCAAAGACGACAGTTTTTTCGAAGTCTCTTTTCAACGGGAATAAAAAAGTCTGGAAAATAACGTCCTGATTGACCGTTATAGTGATCCAGCTTCCCCATCGTGCACTGGGCCTTTCATTAATCGTTAAGTTACCCGTATAGTCACTTTCCCATTTATCACTAAAGGCTCGGTAAAAATCATGGCCAATAGATGAAACAGTATGGTCAGTTAACAATCCCGGGACTTCTACCTCAACGGCGTGAAGATTCCCTGCGGCGAACAGAAATTCTGCCGCCACAATCCAGCGTAAATAACGTTTCATGGCTTTATCGCCTGAGGTTATCGTTTGCCCAGGAAACCGCTTGTGTCCGGTTTTTTACAGCTATCTTCTTGAAAAGGTTATAAAGATGCGTTTTAACCGTATTTTCGCTGATGAACAACGAACGAGCGATCTCGTTATTAGACGCGCCGATACGCAGCTTATTCAGGATCTCTTTTTCCCGATGAGTAAGGAGGGCTGATTCCGTGCTGTTATAACGATAGTTACCCGAATGCGTAATCAGGTAGCTGGCAAGCTTTTGCGTAAAGTAGCATTCGCCGCGCAGGACGCCTTGCAACCCATTGACAACACGTTCTTGATCCTCCATGGCATAAAAAACGCCGTTGATATGAGGCCAGTTTTCAATGTCGCGGTACGGGTAATCTTCAGGCGTATTTAGCAACAATATTTTGATATTGTTGTTTTTCCTGCTCAAAGTATCCTGCCAATAATGGATAAGCTTTTTATCCGCTTCCATCATATCCAGAAGAATAATAGAGCCTGAAGAGATATCGTCCAGAGAACGTTGAATATTATGTAATTTTCCTGTAATTGCCAGCGATTGTTTAAGGTGCTGCAAGAGAGCTGTCGCCTGCAAAGAAGGTTTAGTGATCAACAATAATGTATGACCATGAATACTATGGACTTCATTAAACATGATGAAACCCCGCTTTTTTTATTGATCGCACACCTGACAGCTGCCTCTAAAATAGAAGCACCAGAAGTACTGACAGATGTTGCACTGCTGTGTGTAGTAATAAATCAGCCCTAAATGGGTAAAATATAAAACTAATGGATTACATCTGATTTCAATCTAGCCATTACAAATCTTAAATCAAGTGTTAAACATGTAACTAAATGTAACTCGTTATATTGAAATGTTAATCTTAAGGTTTTATTAAGTTTAGAAATGATAGAAAAGTTGTACATTTAGTTTTTATTGCACAATTTTAAAAAATCATACAAATGGTGCTAACTTGCTAATAATGCATATAAAAAATATTTCGGTGTAGTCCTTTCGTCATGTAAAACGTTCTTGTTTTTTCTCTACACCTCCTTGGACAATTTTTTACTGCAAAAAGACGAGGTTTGTCACGGCTTGTGCGCAAGACATATCGCAGCAATCAGCGACGGGCAAGAAGAATGGCTGTCTGGTGATTTTTGATTGCGAAAAACGGAGATTTAAAAGAAAACAAAATATTTTTTTGCGTAGATAACAGCGTATTTACGTGGGTTTTAATACTTTGGTATGAACAAAAAAAGAAAAATACAACGCGCGGGTGAGTTATTAAAAATATTTCCGCAGACATACTTTCCATCGTAACGCAGCGTTAACAAAATACAGGTTGCGTTAACAACCAAGTTGAAATGATTTAATTTCTTAAATGTACGACCAGGTCCAGGGTGACAACATGAAAAACAAATTGTTATTTATGATGTTAACAATACTGGGTGCGCCTGGGATTGCAGCCGCAGCAGGTTATGATTTAGCTAATTCAGAATATAACTTCGCGGTAAATGAATTGAGTAAGTCTTCATTTAATCAGGCAGCCATAATTGGTCAAGCTGGGACTAATAATAGTGCTCAGTTACGGCAGGGAGGCTCAAAACTTTTGGCGGTTGTTGCGCAAGAAGGTAGTAGCAACCGGGCAAAGATTGACCAGACAGGAGATTATAACCTTGCATATATTGATCAGGCGGGCAATGCCAACGATGCCAGTATTTCGCAAGGTGCTTATGGTAATACTGCGATGATTATCCAGAAAGGTTCTGGTAATAAAGCAAATATTACACAGTATGGTACTCAAAAAACGGCAATTGTAGTGCAGAGACAGTCGCAAATGGCTATTCGCGTGACACAACGTTAATTTCCATTCGACTTTTAAATCAATCCGATGGGGGTTTTACATGAAACTTTTAAAAGTAGCAGCAATTGCAGCAATCGTATTCTCTGGTAGCGCTCTGGCAGGTGTTGTTCCTCAGTACGGCGGCGGCGGTAACCACGGTGGTGGCGGTAATAATAGCGGCCCAAATTCAGAGCTGAACATTTACCAGTACGGTGGCGGTAACTCTGCACTTGCTCTGCAAGCTGACGCCCGTAACTCTGATCTGACCATTACCCAGCACGGCGGCGGTAACGGCGCAGATGTTGGCCAAGGTTCTGATGACAGCTCAATCGATCTGACTCAGCGTGGTTTCGGCAACAGCGCTACTCTTGATCAGTGGAATGGTAAAGATTCTACTATGACTGTTAAACAGTTCGGTGGCGGTAACGGTGCTGCTGTTGACCAGACTGCATCTAACTCCAGCGTTAACGTCACTCAGGTTGGCTTTGGTAACAACGCGACCGCTCATCAGTACTAATACACATCTGTATTAAAGAAACAGGGCGCAAGCCCTGTTTTTTTTCGGGAGAAGAATATGAATGCGTTATTACTCCTTGCGGCACTTTCCAGTCAGATAACCTTTAATACGACCCAGCAAGGGGATATGTACACCATTATTCCTGAAGTCACTCTTACTCAATCTTGTCTGTGCAGAGTACAAATATTGTCCCTGCGCGAAGGCAGTTCAGGGCAAAGTCAGACGAAGCAAGAAAAGACCCTCTCATTGCCTGCTAATCAACCCATTGCTTTGACGAAGTTGAGTTTAAATATTTCCCCGGACGATCGGGTGAAAATAGTTGTTACTGTTTCTGATGGACAGTCACTTCATTTATCACAACAATGGCCGCCCTCTTCAGGAAAGTCTTAATTTGTTGAAATATCGAGCATAAGATGAATCTGGAGAGAATGGTCTGCTGCGAATCAGCCAACCTGAAAGTATGGATAACACAACCCTCAAGGATGACTAATCATTGAGGAAATAGAATAAATGTTCAGATCTTTTTTAGACTCTCTAATGCTCGGCAGTATGTTTTTTCCTTTTATTGCCATCGCAGGAAGCACCGCGCAAGGGGGCGTGATCCACTTTTATGGCCAAATTGTGGAACCGGCATGTGACGTCAGCACCCAGTCAACACCCGTAGAAATGAACTGCCCACAGAATGGCTCTGTTCCGGGCAGAACCTATTCCAGCAAAGCGTTAATGAGCGGCAATGTCAAAAACGCGCAAATAGCCTCAGTAAAAGTGCAGTATCTTGATAAACAGAAAAAGCTGGCTGTAATGAACATCGAATATAACTAAGTTTCTGAACAACTCACCTTGCTGAGCAGAAAAATGCGATTTAACCAAAAAGCCTGCTGTACACTTAAGAAACAAGAAGGTGTAAGGAGGCGTTATGAAAACGCGTATTCATGTTGTGCAGGGTGATATTACCAAACTGGCCGTTGATGTGATTGTGAATGCGGCTAATCCGTCATTAATGGGAGGCGGCGGCGTCGATGGGGCCATTCATCGCGCAGCGGGTCCGGCGCTGCTGGATGCCTGTTTAAAAGTCAGGCAACAGCAGGGCGATTGCCCTACGGGGCATGCCGTTATTACGCTTGCAGGCGATCTTCCCGCTAAAGCCGTAGTGCACACCGTCGGGCCAGTCTGGCGTGGTGGTGAACAAAACGAAGACCAGCTTTTGCAGGATGCCTATCTCAATAGCCTACGACTGGTGGCGGCAAACAGCTATACGTCAGTGGCTTTTCCTGCAATTAGTACTGGGGTTTATGGTTACCCTCGTGCGGCAGCGGCTGAAATCGCAGTAAAAACCGTTTCAGAATTTATTACCCGTCACGCTTTACCCGAACAGGTATACTTTGTCTGTTATGATGAAGAAAACGCCCACCTCTACGAAAGACTCCTTACTCAACAAGGAGATGAATGATTTGCCCCGGCTGGCGAGCGCGGTGCTGCCACTGTGTTCGCAACATCCCGGTCAGTGTGGCCTTTTTCCTCTGGAGAAAAGTCTGGATGCGTTTGCCGCCCGGTATCGTCTGGCCGAAATGGCAGAGCATACGCTGGATGTTCAGTATTACATCTGGCAGGACGATATGTCGGGTCGGTTACTGTTTTCCGCCCTGTTAGCCGCAGCAAAGCGTGGCGTTCGCGTCCGTTTGTTGCTGGACGACAACAATACGCCCGGACTTGACGACATTTTACGCTTGCTTGACAGTCATCCACGCATTGAAGTCCGGCTTTTTAATCCTTTCTCGTTTCGCTTGCTACGTCCGCTTGGTTATATCACCGACTTTTCCCGTCTCAATCGCCGTATGCACAATAAAAGTTTCACTGTCGATGGCGTGGTTACCCTGGTGGGAGGACGAAATATTGGTGATGCCTATTTTGGGGCAGGGGAAGAGCCACTTTTTTCGGATTTAGATGTCATGGCAATAGGACCGGTGGTAGAGGACGTTGCCGATGATTTCGCCCGCTACTGGTATTGCAAATCGGTTTCACCCTTACAGCAGGTGCTGGATGTCACGGAAGGTGAAATGGCGGATCGCATCGAGTTACCCGCCTCCTGGCATAACGATGCCATGACGCATCGTTATTTACGCAAAATGGAATCCAGTCCGTTTATAAATCATCTGGTTGATGGAACGTTGCCGCTTATCTGGGCGAAGACACGTTTATTAAGTGATGATCCGGCGAAAGGGGAGGGCAAGGCAAAACGGCATTCACTGTTACCGCAGCGCCTGTTCGATATCATGGGCTCACCCAGTGAACGCATCGATATTATCTCTTCCTATTTTGTACCGACACGCGCAGGTGTGGCGCAACTCTTACGTATGGTGAGAAAAGGGGTAAAGATTGCGATCCTAACCAATTCTCTTGCCGCTAACGATGTTGCTGTCGTCCATGCCGGATACGCACGCTGGCGCAAAAAATTGCTCCGCTACGGCGTGGAATTATATGAACTCAAGCCGACGCGTGAACAAAGTAGTACGTTACACGATCGCGGCATCACCGGTAATTCCGGTGCCAGCCTGCATGCTAAAACCTTTAGCATCGATGGTAAAACGGTGTTTATCGGCTCTTTCAATTTCGATCCGCGTTCGACATTGCTCAATACTGAAATGGGCTTCGTGATAGAGAGCGAAACGCTGGCACAGTTAATTGATAAACGCTTTATTCAGAGCCAGTATGATGCGGCCTGGCAGCTCCGTCTGGACAGGTGGGGACGGATCAACTGGGTTGATCGTCATGCAAAGAAAGAGATTGTTCTCAAAAAAGAACCCGCCACCAGTTTCTGGAAGCGGGTTATGGTCAGACTGGCGTCGATATTGCCCGTGGAATGGTTATTATAAGCATGGCTTAACGGGCTGGTGCTTTATCGTTCTCACGCTTAACAACCGGTTTACCAGAGAACAAAAACTTCAGTAACGGGATGCGTAAATGAATTTCATACAGAATTATCGCAATCCCTACTACGAATATCAGGCCACAGAGAAAACCAAGCCAGTTGGAGGTGATGTGCGGTGTAATGTACGCGCCGAAAAACAGCGTTAACGGGTGGTGAACCAGATAGATAAACAGCGATGCATTAACAAAGTAAGTCACCCGCGCTGACTGGAAGTTAAGCAAACGGTGGCCGAAGGAGAAGACCACATTCACCATCCACAGACCGAGGACCATGGTGATCACAGACTCGGTTTCGTACATCCAGGCATCGCCACTGCCATAGCGCTGGTTGAGTAAGTAAGCGACAAATGCCAATGCTGCTGCAAGGGTACAGCCACGAGACGGCGTGGTAAACAAGGCTTTAAGATGAGGGAAAATGAAAGCCAGTGCGCCGAGGATAAAGAACGGCAAATAAAATAGCGTTTGCATGACAATAAAATTGAACATGCCGTTACTCAGAATGGGCGGATACACAATAAAAATCGTTCTTCTTATTACCGCATAACCGATGCCGAGGCACAAAAAAATCACCGATAGTTTTACCATCGAGAATTTTTTATTCGTTTTATCAGAATTTTCTAAATTATTTCTGATGCGTTTAAATATCCATACGCACAGCGTCGTCATGACTACTAACACCAGTAAAAACCACAGGTGTGATATTAATTCCCAGGCCAACGTATTATATTTGTCATACAATGACAGTCCAGGCCAACTTTCCGCTTTCCCTTTGACGTATTGCAGCATAATAAATTGCGGCAATGTCAGTAGGGGGATGGCTGTTAACATCGGGATCCCTACACGTTTGACACGTACTTTCCACCATTTTTTCAAGGGATAGCGTAAAAAAAGCATGTAGGAAAAGTACCCGGATATAACGAAAAATACCTGCATGCGGAACGAGTGGATGAAGTCATTAAAAAGGGTCAGCCATAATGACGGTTCGGCGCTATTCACATGCCATGTATGGCTCGAATAGATTAAAGAAATATGAAAAGGGATCCCTAACAACATCAGCCAGGCGCGGATGGAGTCGAGGAAATATTCACGTTGCGCGGGTACTGGGTTCATATATGGTTAACTAATCTCGGATTTTTCGTCTTATCCCTGTCGGGTTATGCCTTTAGGCTTGTTGCCATAGCGACACCGACCTGACCGCGCCAGGCGCAGGCTTCAAGGTTTTTATGCATAGCATCATCGCTACCACTAACCAGAATGGAAGCGTCTGTAAGACGGTTGATAAATAAATTTGCTGGCAAACCCTACACGAAGTCGATGCTTCTGTCTTTAGGAGAAGCACGGAAAGTGAAAACGGTTGCAATCAGGTGCTTAATCCATGAGCCAGCGTGCTGAACGATACCGGGATTCTGTTGTCGGAATGGCTGGTTATCCATTAAAATAGATCGGATCGATATAAGCACACAAAGGGGGAAGTGCTTACTAATTATGAAACATAAACTACAAATGATGAAAATGCGTTGGTTGAGTGCTGCAGTAATGTTAACCCTGTATACATCTTCAAGCTGGGCTTTCAGTATTGATGATGTCGCAAAGCAAGCTCAATCCTTAGCCGGGAAAGGCTATGAGGCGCCCAAAAGCAACTTGCCCTCCGTTTTCCGCGACATGAAATACGCGGACTATCAGCAGATCCAGTTTAATCATGACAAAGCGTACTGGAACAATCTGAAGACCCCATTCAAACTCGAGTTCTACCATCAGGGTATGTACTTCGATACCCCGGTCAAAATAAATGAAGTGACTGCCACCGCAGTCAAACGAATCAAATACAGCCCGGATTATTTCACTTTCGGCGATGTTCAGCATGACAAAGACACGGTAAAAGACCTTGGTTTTGCCGGTTTTAAAGTGCTTTACCCGATCAACAGCAAAGATAAAAACGATGAAATCGTCAGCATGCTCGGGGCCAGCTATTTCCGCGTGATTGGTGCAGGTCAGGTTTATGGCCTTTCTGCCCGCGGCCTGGCAATTGATACCGCCTTGCCATCGGGTGAAGAATTTCCACGCTTCAAAGAGTTCTGGATCGAGCGTCCAAAACCGACTGATAAACGTTTAACCATTTATGCATTGCTTGACTCGCCGCGCGCGACAGGTGCTTACAAATTCGTGGTTATGCCAGGGCGTGACACGGTTGTGGATGTGCAGTCGAAAATCTATCTGCGCGATAAAGTCGGCAAACTGGGGGTTGCACCGTTAACCAGTATGTTCCTGTTTGGGCCGAACCAACCGTCGCCTGCAAATAACTATCGTCCGGAGTTGCACGACTCTAACGGCCTGTCTATCCATGCTGGTAATGGCGAATGGATCTGGCGTCCGTTGAATAACCCGAAACATTTAGCGGTCAGCAGCTTCTCGATGGAAAACCCGCAAGGCTTCGGTCTGTTGCAGCGCGGTCGTGATTTCTCCCGCTTTGAAGATCTCGATGATCGTTACGATCTTCGTCCGAGCGCATGGGTGACTCCGAAAGGGGAGTGGGGCAAAGGCAGCGTTGAGCTGGTGGAAATTCCAACCAACGATGAAACCAACGATAACATCGTCGCTTACTGGACGCCGGATCAGCTGCCGGAGCCGGGTAAAGAGATGAACTTTAAATACACCATCACCTTCAGCCGTGATGAAGACAAACTGCATGCACCAGATAACGCATGGGTGCAACAAACGCGTCGTTCAACGGGGGATGTGAAGCAGTCGAACCTGATTCGCCAGCCTGACGGTACTATCGCCTTTGTGGTCGATTTTACCGGCGCAGAGATGAAAAAACTGCCAGAGGATACCCCGGTCACAGCGCAAACCAGCATTGGTGATAATGGTGAGATAGTTGAAAGCACGGTGCGCTATAACCCGGTTACCAAAGGCTGGCGTCTGGTGATGCGTGTGAAAGTGAAAGATGCCAAGAAAACCACTGAAATGCGTGCTGCGCTGGTGAATGCCGATCAGACGTTGAGTGAAACCTGGAGCTACCAGTTACCTGCCAATGAATAAGACAACTGAGTACATTGACGCAATGCCCATCGCCGCAAGCGAGAAAGCGGCATTGCCGAAGACTGATATCCGCGCCGTTCATCAGGCGCTGGATGCCGAACACCGCACCTGGGCGCGGGAGGATGACTCCCCGCAAGGCTCGGTAAAGGCGCGTCTGGAACAAGCCTGGCCAGATTCACTTGCTGATGGACAGTTAATTAAAGACGACGAAGGGCGCGATCAGCTTAAGGCGATGCCAGAAGCAAAACGCTCCTCGATGTTTCCCGACCCGTGGCGTACCAACCCGGTAGGCCGTTTCTGGGATCGCCTGCGTGGACGCGATGTAACGCCGCGCTATCTGGCTCGTTTGACCAAAGAAGAGCAGGAAAGCGAGCAAAAGTGGCGTACCGTCGGTACTATCCGCCGTTACATTTTGTTAATCCTGACGCTCGCGCAAACTGTTGTCGCGACCTGGTATATGAAGACCATTCTTCCTTATCAGGGGTGGGCGCTGATTAATCCTATGGATATGGTTGGTCAGGATGTGTGGGTTTCCTTTATGCAGCTTCTGCCTTATATGCTGCAAACCGGTATCCTGATCCTCTTTGCGGTACTGTTCTGTTGGGTGTCCGCCGGATTCTGGACGGCGTTGATGGGGTTCCTGCAACTGCTTATTGGTCGCGATAAATACAGTATATCAGCGTCAACAGTTGGCGATGAACCATTAAACCCGGAGCATCGCACGGCGTTGATCATGCCTATCTGTAACGAAGACGTGAACCGTGTTTTTGCTGGCCTGCGTGCAACGTGGGAATCAGTAAAAGCCACCGGGAATGCCAAACACTTTGATGTCTACATTCTGAGTGACAGTTATAACCCGGATATCTGCGTCGCAGAGCAAAAAGCCTGGATGGAGCTTATCGCTGAAGTTGGTGGCGAAGGTCAGATTTTCTATCGCCGCCGCCGTCGCCGCGTGAAGCGTAAAAGCGGTAATATCGATGACTTCTGCCGTCGCTGGGGCAGCCAGTACAGCTACATGGTGGTGCTGGATGCTGACTCGGTAATGACCGGTGATTGTTTATGCGGCCTGGTGCGTTTGATGGAAGCCAACCCGAACGCCGGGATCATTCAGTCGTCGCCGAAAGCGTCCGGTATGGATACGCTGTATGCACGCTGTCAGCAGTTCGCGACTCGCGTGTATGGGCCACTGTTTACAGCCGGTTTGCACTTCTGGCAACTTGGCGAGTCGCACTACTGGGGACATAACGCGATTATCCGCGTGAAACCGTTTATCGAGCACTGCGCACTGGCTCCGCTGCCGGGCGAAGGTTCCTTTGCCGGTTCAATCCTGTCACATGACTTCGTGGAAGCGGCGTTGATGCGCCGTGCAGGTTGGGGGGTGTGGATTGCTTACGATCTCCCGGGTTCTTATGAAGAATTGCCGCCTAACTTGCTTGATGAGCTAAAACGTGACCGCCGCTGGTGCCACGGTAACCTGATGAACTTCCGTCTGTTCCTGGTTAAGGGTATGCACCCGGTTCACCGTGCGGTGTTCCTGACGGGCGTGATGTCTTATCTCTCCGCTCCGTTGTGGTTTATGTTCCTCGCGCTCTCTACTGCATTGCAGGTAGTGCATGCGTTGACCGAACCGCAATACTTCCTGCAACCACGGCAGTTATTCCCGGTGTGGCCGCAGTGGCGTCCTGAGCTGGCGATTGCACTTTTTGCTTCGACCATGGTGCTGTTGTGCCTGCCGAAGTTATTGAGCATTTTGCTTATCTGGTGCAAAGGAACGAAAGAATACGGCGGCTTCTGGCGCGTTACATTATCGTTGCTGCTGGAAGTGCTGTTTTCCGTGCTGCTGGCTCCGGTACGCATGCTGTTCCATACGGTCTTCGTCGTCAGCGCGTTCCTTGGCTGGGAAGTGGTGTGGAATTCACCGCAGCGTGATGATGACTCCACTTCCTGGGGTGAAGCGTTCAAACGCCACGGCTCACAGCTGCTGTTAGGGTTAGTGTGGGCTGTTGGGATGGCGTGGTTGGATCTGCGTTTCCTGTTCTGGCTGGCACCGATTGTCTTCTCGTTGATCCTGTCACCGTTTGTTTCGGTGATTTCCAGCCGTGCCACCGTTGGTCTGCGCACCAAACGCTGGAAACTGTTCCTGATCCCGGAAGAGTATTCACCGCCGCAGGTGCTGGTTGATACCGATCGGTTCCTTGAGATGAATCGCCAACGCTCCCTTGATGATGGTTTTATGCACGCAGTGTTTAACCCGTCATTCAACGCTCTGGCAACCGCAATGGCGACCGCGCGTCACCGCGCCAGTAAGGTGCTGGAAATCGCCCGTGACCGCCACGTTGAACAGGCGCTGAACGAGACGCCAGAGAAGCTGAATCGCGATCGTCGCCTGGTGCTGCTAAGCGATCCGGTGACGATGGCCCGTCTGCATTTCCGCGTCTGGAATTCCCCTGAGAGATATTCTTCATGGGTGAGTTATTACGAAGGGATAAAGCTCAATCCACTGGCATTGCGTAAACCGGATGCGGCTTCGCAATAAAAACGTAGTTGCCTGATGCGCTACGCTTATCAGGCCTACATCGCTCCTGCAATGTATTGATTTTGCAAGATTTTGTGGGTCGGATAAGGCGTTCACGCCACATCTGGCAAAAACAACGAGCCAATAAAAATACCGGCGTTATGCCGGTATTTTTTTACGGAAGAGGTATCAAATGCGTTTAATTGTGGTGAGCATCATGGTGACCTTGCTGAGTGGCTGTGGCAGCATTATTAGTCGCACTATACCGGGGCAGGGGCATGGCAACCAATATTATCCCGGTGTGCAATGGGATGTGCGTGACTCCGCCTGGCGTTATGTCACGATCCTTGATCTGCCATTCTCCCTGGTTTTTGATACTTTACTGCTGCCGATCGACATTCATCATGGCCCGTATGAGTAATTAACGTTCATCCCACTCATCAGCTGCTGCGCGTCCTTCCTCGGTATCCAGCGGTGGCTCAAGCTGAAATTCCCCCTCGTCCCATTCATGTAATGTATTCTCTTCCTGCCACTCCTGGCGGATCTCTATCTCATCATAGTCGCCGTCAAAGACACTTTGCGCAGCTTCACCGCTAAGCATGGGTAAACATTCACCTTCTTCCCCTTCGTCGGCAAAAAACTCAACTTGCCACATGATGTCGCCGTCCTGCAAAACGTATTTTTGGGCATTGAACTGTTGCACATTCGCGTTTTCGGCGTCGATGCCGGGGTTGTCTGCAAGAAATTCTTCGCGTGCAGCGTCAATGGCTTCTTCAAGCGTTGCGTACATGGTCATCACGATTCTCCCTTTGAGTTGATGAGGTTTCAGGGAAAAGGATAGCTGATTCTCCGCTTTTGCAAGTATGAAAGGCGAAAAATCAGTTCGATACCTGGGGTATTCGACGACGACGTAGACTGTTCCATGAATAGACTGCGTTGAATAACACTACGCCAGCGGTGACGAGAAATACCGCTCTGAAACCGTAGTTCGCTGAAATCGCGGCTCCCATCAATGGTCCGGTAACGTTTCCAATATCACGAAACGACTGGTTATAGCTGAAGATACGCCCGGCGATTTGGTTGCTCGAGTTGTAAACCAACAGTGTCTGTACGGCGGGGAGTAGTGCACCATCGGCGGCACCGAGCAAAAAACGTAAAATCCCAAGTTGTAATGGCGTCTGAACGTATGACATTGGGATCAACAGCAGTACAGAAAAGATCAGCGCCGTAATCAGGATCTTTTCGGGGCCGATTCGATCGCCAAGTTTGCCGAGTCGTGGTGCACTCAGCAGAGCCGCCACGCCTGGCACCGAGGCGATCATGCCACTGATAAAAGCGACGTTACTGACGTTACCCGCCAGTTCGCGGACATACAGCGTCAGAATGGGGGCAATTGAGCCCGTCGCCACCTGGATGATTAACGTGGTGACAAACAGGCTGAGTATCAGTTTCGGGTTTTTAAGTGATGTCACCACTTCCCGCATATGCAGCATCTCTTTTTTGCTGACCGGCTGGAATTTTTCTCTGATGCAAAACAGGGTGACGAAAAAGCAGAGTATGAGCACACTGGCGGTAATAAAGAATACCGGACGTAAGCCGTAGCTATCAGCGAGCAAACCGCCAGCCATTGGGCCGAGCAACGCGCCGCTAACGCCGCCTGTGGAGAGCGTACCCAGCGCCCAGCCGCTTTTATTACGCGGTACTTGTGTGGCGATAAGAGCATTAGCGTTGGGGACAAATCCGCCAAGTAAACCAAGAAGCGCCCGCAGGATCAAAAACTGCCAGATATTTTGTGCCAGTCCCATCAACACCATCACGATGCCCATGCCGAGAGCAGAGCGTAATAGCATGAGTTTTCGGCCTTTACGGTCGGCGAGTCCACCCCAAAACGGTGAGGCGATGGCCGAAAATAAAAATGTAATGCTGAAGACAATACCGGACCACATATTCAGGGCGGAGTGACCGGTAACGCCAAGCTGCTCAACGTAGAGGGGTAAGAAGGGCATTACCAGACTGAAGGCGGCACCGGTAAGAAAACAGCCTAGCCAGGCGACGATCAGGTTTCGTTTCCAGTTTATAGGGGTGTCATTTTCACAGGGTGACATAGCAATCCGCTGTTGGTGCGCCAGGCGCGGTGAACATAAGAAGAAAAGATAAGCACACTAATTATGCGCCCGACTTCCAGGGGGCGCAATCCAGAGAGCTTTTATCGCTAAATCAGGGGGATTTGCTGTGGTAATGCCGGATGCCATTCTGAAGCATCCAGCATGGAAGATTTAATAGCGTGAAGGAACGCCTTCCGGGCGTGTTTTAAAGCGACGGTGTAACCACATATACTGCTCTGGTGCCATCATGATGCATTTTTCGACCACTTTGTTCATCCACGCGGCGGTGGTTTCGGCATCATCCAGCGGCGGAGAACACTCTGGCGGCAGTATAATCAACTGATACCCTTTGCCATCTGGCTTACGGCATGGAACGAAGGGCACCAGACATGCGCCGGACATCCGTGCCAGCATCCAGGTTCCGGTCGTGGTCGCAGCCTGCTCAACGGCAAACAACGGGACGAAAACGCTTGAGCGCGGGCCGTAATCATGATCCGGTGCGTACCAGACCACTTCGCCTTTTTTCAGGGCTTTAATCATGCCTTTTAAATCTTTGCGGTCGAGCATCGATTTATTTGAGCGTAAACGGCCCCAGGTTTGTAGCCAGTCAATCAGTGGATTATCGTTCGGGCGGTAAACGCCAATCCCCGGTTCCTGCATACCAAACTGCCGCGCACCAAGCTCCAGTGTCAGAAAATGGATGCCAACTAACAGGATGCCGCGTTTTTGCGCCTGCACGTCACGAATGTGTTCCATGCCGATCACTTCCGTCCAGCGGGCGATTCTGCGGTCCGACCAGAACCACGCCATGCCAGTTTCCATCAGTCCCATGCCAACGGATTCGAAATTCTTCACCACCATTTTACGGCGTTCTTGTTCGCTCATTTCCGGGAAGCACAGTTCCAGGTTGCGATGCACAATTTTTGCGCGTCGTTTCATAAAACGTAACGCAAGTTTTCCTAATCCACAACCGAGGCGGTAGATAACCGGGTAGGGCAATTGCACGACTAACCAAAGTACGCCAATACCCAACCAGGTTAACCAATAACGCGGATGAAGCAGTGCGGTGGAGAACTTGGGTAGATTCGTCATATCAATCCTGTTTTTCAACCTATACGGGCAATTGTATGTATTGTCGCATTTTTTCGTCCGCAACCAAAATTTGTGACTGAAGACTGGGCGAAATTGCCGCGATTGTAAATAACAAATAATTTTTAATGCGCAAATGTAGCGTAAAATGTGTGGATGTTAATTATCGATAATTGCTATATCATGCCGCGGATTTTTACTTTCCCATCTCGCAGGAACCGTACACCATGCCAGTGTTACACAACCGCATTTCCAACGACGCGTTAAAAGCCAAAATGTTGGCTGAGAGCGAACCGCGAACCACCATTTCGTTTTATAAGTATTTCCACATCGCCGATCCTAAGGCGACCCGTGACGCTTTATATCAGCTGTTTACCGCGCTGAATGTTTTTGGGCGAGTGTATCTGGCGCATGAGGGCATTAACGCGCAAATCAGCGTACCTGCGAGCAATGTTGAAACATTTCGCGCGCAGCTTTATGCCTTCGACCCGGCTTTAGAGGGCTTACGCCTGAATATCGCGTTGGAAGATGACGGGAAATCCTTCTGGGTACTGCGCATGAAGGTCCGCGATCGTATCGTTGCCGACGGTATTGACGATCCTCACTTTGATGCCAGCAATGTGGGTGAGTATCTGCAAGCGGCGGAAGTGAACGCCATGCTTGACGATCCCGATGCATTGTTTATCGACATGCGTAACCACTATGAGTATGAAGTGGGGCACTTTGAAAACGCGCTGGAAATTCCGGCAGATACCTTCCGTGAGCAGCTGCCAAAAGCAGTTGAGATGATGCAGGCACATAAAGATAAAAAAATCGTCATGTACTGCACCGGCGGCATTCGTTGTGAAAAAGCCAGTGCCTGGATGAAACATAACGGATTCAATAAAGTCTGGCATATCGAGGGTGGAATTATTGAATACGCCCGTAAGGCGCGCGAGCAGGGCTTGCCGGTGCGTTTTATTGGCAAAAATTTTGTTTTTGACGAGCGGATGGGCGAACGTATATCTGATGAGATTATCGCGCATTGCCACCAGTGCGGTGCGCCGTGCGACAGCCATACCAACTGTAAAAATGATGGCTGCCATCTGCTTTTTATTCAGTGTCCAGTATGTGCGGAAAAATACAAAGGTTGTTGTAGTGAGATTTGCTGCGAAGAAAGCGCGTTACCGCCAGAGGAACAGCGACGCCGTCGGGCAGGACGTGAAAATGGCAATAAGATCTTTAATAAGTCTCGTGGACGTCTGAATACAACACTGGGCATTCCTGATCCAACAGAGTAAATATCATTGCCGGATGCGTGCCATCCGGCAACATTTCACTCTTACTTCTGCTGTACGCCTTCCACTGAAATAATCAGATCCACTTCCTGAGAAGCTGGACCTAAATCTGTTTTGATATTGAAGTCCTTGAGCTTAATTTTGCCTTCGGCCTCGAAGCCTGCACGTTTACCACCCCACGGGTCGTCGCCTTGACCAATTAATTTCGCTTCCAGCGTGACGGGTTTGGTTACGCCATTCAGCGTCAGATCGCCGGTAATATCCAGTTCGTCACCGTCTTTCTTCACGCTGGTGGAGGTGAATGTTGCCTGTGGATATTTTGCAGTATTGAGGAAATCTGCACTGCGAAGATGTTTATCGCGTTCGGCGTGATTAGTATCGACGCTGGTGGTGTTAATTGTCACATTCACTTTATCGGCAGCCGGATTTTTTTCATCAAAGGTAAAAGTACCGTCGAAATCTTTAAAGGTGCCATATAACCAGCTATAGCCAAGATGCTGGATGCGGAAGTTAACAAAGGCGTGCTGACCTTCTTTGTCAATTTTGTAATCGGCGGCAACCGCTGAACCGGCAGAGAACATCAGGGAAGCGAAGGTTAAACCAAGCAGGCTTTTTTTCATTTTTTATACTCCATAGTCAGATGACGACTTTCCCAGCATGCGCTTCAGAGTGTCGTCTTTATCGATGAAATGATGCTTCAGGGCCATAAATCCATGCATAACGGACAGTACTACGACGCTCCACGCGAGCCAAAAATGCAGGGCACCGGCAAAGTCAGCCTGTGCGCCAGCGTCGGCGAGGGTCGCGGGGACGTCAAACCAGCCAAAAACGCTGATCGGTTTACCATCGGCAGTTGAGATCAGATAGCCGCTGATGCCGATGGCGAACAGCAATAGGTACAATGCGAGATGTCCAGCCTTTGCGCCAAGACGAGTCATTGACGAATAACTTTGCAGCGGACCCGGCGGTGGAGATATGACGCGCCACAGAACGCGAATAACCAGCCCCATCATTAACAAAATACCGATGCTTTTATGCAGTTCGGGTGCTTTGTGATACCAGCCATCGTAATAACTGAGCGTGACCATCCACAGACCTAAAGCAAACATGCCGTAGACAATAATTGCGCTTATCCAATGTAAGGCCGCAGATATAACACCATAGCGTTCAGGGGTATTTGTGAATGACATAAGTGCATCCAAAACGAATTTGCGAGAGAAAGAAAATGGCGTGTCGGAGAATGAATTGCAACACAAAAATAACAAATCGAATGATATTTATTTTTATTTCAATAATTTTGAATTAATAATGAAAGAATCTTCATAAGTTTAGTGGGTTCAGCATCAGAGATGTCTGGTGAGTGCTGTTGAAGCAGGAATAATCTCATTCAATTTTTCACGCTAAATGAAAGGGAGATTAAATATTTGTCAGTTTATGTCAGTGCGGAAAACTAAAAATAAAACACATAGATCAGATCCATAATTGCCAACAATCCCCAGAGAAAAAGATAAAGCATCAGATGCTCGCGAATATTATTGATGAGATAGTGCAACAGCCGACGCATTAAATACTCCTGTAAAAACGGCCTCATTCTGGAGGCCGTAATGATGATTATTGGAAGCGGGAAAGCCTGAATGGCGTCAAATCAAAATCGCTTTTTTTGTCTTGCGCAAAATCGGCAGCTATTTCCCCTAAAACTGACGCAAATTTAAAACCGTGCCCACTCAGGCCGGTAATGAGCAGTGTATTATCGTGGGCGGGTAGAGTATCGATAATAAAATCCTCGTCAGGAGAATTATCATAGGTGCAGGCAGCGCCGTACAGGCAGCAACCGATACCCGGCAACACATTGCGCAAGAACGGGAAGGCTTCCGAACCATCGCTGACCACTTCCGCAAACGGAACACGTTCATCCGCTGAATGGATAACCTGGCCTCCGTTATGTTTGCCAATCTTCAACGCGTCGTTTTCTGCCGGAAAACCATAATATTGATCGCCATTGGGCAGTTCACCGGTAAACGCCGGGAATTTATTCTTCACGCTATAGCGACCATCGGCCTGATACCAGGCAAATACTTTGCGTACGGGCTGGACAGGCAGCTCCGGGAGTAGGTCTTTTACCCATGTTCCCGCGCAGACAATCGCTTTTTTCGCCTGATACTCACCGTCTGCCGTTTCAATAGTTACGCCATCATCGTCATGACGAATTTCGGTGACCGGGCAGTTGAACAGCTGCGCACAGCCCGCTTCCTTCGCCAGTTGGATCCAGGTTTTAATCGCCAGTTCGCTGCGCAAAAAACCGGAATCAGTTTCAAATAAACCGATGTAGTTGTCCGGGACGCGTATTTCTGGCCAGCGGGCCATAATCCCTTGCGCGTCGAGCTGTTCAACGTTGAGTTGCCACTGTTCGGCGCTGTGGGCGACGTTGGCGAGAAATGCTGAGTCAGCCGGACCGAGGTTAATGACACCAGAGCGTACAAAAATGGGATCATCTTCGTTGTGGCGGGAAAGTTCATCCCACAGCATTTGCGCGCGGAGGACCAGCGGGACATACTTTTCGCCTTCACCATAAGCATGGCGAATTAATCGCGTATCGCCGTGGTGGCTGCCGTGTTGATGCGGTGGCATATGGGCGTCGGTCATTAGCACGTTTAAACCGGCGCGGGTTGCATAATACCCGGCGGCAGCGCCTACGGAACCGCTGCCAATAATGATGAGATCGTATTTCATTTTTTTCTCTCTGCTCTCATGGTTTAAGCAGAGTAATTAACTGAATGCAGATATACAACCCAGAAATGGTAAAGGCACCGGTGAGGTGCCTTTTGGGTGGATGGTCATGTCATGTTAATGACGCCGATACTCGTTTACCGGGAAATCACCGGATTCAATTTTGGCGATTCCTGCTTCTAATATCGAAATAAATTGTCTGGCAACATCAGTGGTTAACCAGAGCGTCTGACCAACTTCAGTCCCTTCCTGCTCGGACTTATTTGGGGTCTGGTAGTGCAAACGCAACATCAGCGCATCATAGCTATCAACGGTGCTGATGTCCCACCCTACGAGCGG
Organism: Escherichia sp. WS568; assembly: GCF_046486085.1. Classification (NCBI taxonomy): domain Bacteria; kingdom Pseudomonadati; phylum Pseudomonadota; class Gammaproteobacteria; order Enterobacterales; family Enterobacteriaceae; genus Escherichia; species Escherichia sp. WS568. The sequence continues at coordinate 176,907 of NZ_JBJQMC010000008.1, read as the reverse complement.
ATGAGTCTGAATGACTTCATTATTTTTTTCCATCATGGCCCCCTAATTCGTGTTACTAGACAACGTTATTCGAGGTTCAATGCGTTTTTATCTGAAGCAACTTCAGTATACCAATAAGTAAGGGTATTCACCGAATTTTTAAAGGGGGGAACAGATAAATTTCTGCTTTTAAGATTTATATGAACAATAAAACAGCATGTCATTCATATTTTTTTAGCATATTGTGCAATTATTTTGAGGAAGTGTAGAAATTTTGTACTCACAATTCGCAAGTAAAATAAAAAAGCCGGGGCGACCCGGCAAAAACAAAAATCACTGCATATTATTCGCTGACAAACCAGTCATCGGCGCTTTCCCACGTTTCCTGGAGAATTTCGCTAATGCGCTGTTTATCTTCTTTTGTTGCGCCAATAACCGATAAATTATTCGCTGCGGCATAACGTACCGATACGTGGCCTTCATTATCAGGAAACGCATACTGAATACGGCGGGAAAGTTCGCCAGCCAGGGCGTCAATAGCCCCAGCTGGCAATGGAGAAGTTTTCGCTATGGTGACTTCAATTCGCATAATAGCCCCCTGTTGAATATACTGGTTATTTATACAGGCAAAATAACCTAATGACAACAGGAAGCTACGATTTTTATTGTTTAACGGACCAGCGTACCGTTTCCCCAGCGAGGAATGGCACCAGGGTGTCATCAGTCAGTGCGATGCTTTCAGCAACCTGTTGCTCTTCACGTACCAGTTCGATGAATGTGTCGTTGACCGGCAAGCCATAGAACTGCGGGCCGTTTACAGAACAGAATGCTTCAAAGTGCTGCAAAGCATTCATCTCTTCAAAGACGGTAGCGTAACTGCCCAGCGCGGTTGGGGCGTTGAAACAGCCCGCGCAGCCGCAGCTGCTCTCTTTGCGATGACGTGCATGTGGCGCAGAATCCGTTCCGAGGAATACACGATTAAAACCGCTGGCGACCAGTTCACGCAATGCCTGTTGGTGGATATTGCGTTTGAGGATGGGTAGACAATACAGGTGCGGACGCACGCCACCAACCAGCATATGGTTGCGGTTAAACATCAGATGCTGCGGAGTGATGGTGGCAGCCAGCCGTTCATTTCCGTCACGGACATAGTCGGCAGCATCTTTGGTGGTGATGTGCTCAAAAACGACTTTCAGCGCAGTCAGACGCTGGCGTAGCGGTTCCATCACGCTTTCTATAAAGCGCGCTTCACGATCAAAAATGTCGATATCTGCATGTGTCACTTCACCATGCACCAGTAGCGGCATACCGATTTTTTCCATGCGCTCAAGTACCGGCATGATTGCGTCAACTGACGTAACGCCGTGGCTGGAGTTAGTGGTTGCGTTTGCCGGATAAAGTTTTGCAGCGGTGAACACGCCTTCGTTAAATCCGCGCTCCAGCTCATTAGGATCCAGCGAATCTGTTAAATAACAGGTCATCAGCGGGGTGAAATCGTGCCCGGCAGGTACGGCGTCAAGAATGCGCTGGCGATACGCCACGGCAGCCTCAACGGTGGTCACGGGCGGAGCCAGATTGGGCATTACGATAGCCCGTCCATAAATTTCGCTGGTATACGGCACGACAGTTTTTAACATGTCGCCATCGCGGAGGTGAAGGTGCCAGTCGTCTGGGCGGCGGATCTTTAATACCTGGGATGGTGCAGTCATTAATCTCTATGCTCCGGCTGAAGGGATGTTTTTGCCGGACACAAAGGATAAGCGGAAACGTTTTCCTTTGCACGAAAAATAAAGGGCGCGAATGCGCCCTCGTGATTAATCAGTAAACGGAATGACAATTTCGCCTGGCTTCACTTCAATGCCTTTCGCCAGTTTCTTCGCCATTGCTTCGCCCTGGCTGCCATCTTCGCGCAGGACGTAAGCAGGTTGCTGGTTAAAGTAATTGCGTAATGCCTGGTTCAAATAGGGGAGCAACGTTTGCATCACCGTTTGCATTTTTTCCGGTTGTACCGTCGCATCGACCACTTCAATCTCTTTCAGGAAGATCGCGCCTTTTTCTTTATCAAACACGGGCAGCGCTTTCAGCTTCAGTTTCATGGTCGCTTTCTGGCTACCGAACAGGGAGTTCATGTCCAGATTGGCGTCTCCGGTTAGGGTAACCTTATTCGGCTCTTCGCGACCAATTTGGCTGGTCAGGTTTGTCAGAACAATATGGGCGTCAGCCACGCCGGGTAAACCGATATCTTTTGAGAAATTATTATGTTTCGCAAGCGACTGGTTAATTTCTTGTTCGGTGATGGTGTATTGGGTGAGTTGATTACAGCCAACGAGCAGGCCACTGACGATCAATGCAGCGGCAAATAAAAACTTGTTCATGGTAGTCCTCGACATGAAATCTGCGTCAATATCCTGACACAACGCAGCATGTGTCACCAGCGATAAACGCGCCAGCAGAAAAAACTGAAAACGGCGGCAACCCGCGAATACAGGCTGCCGCGGCGGGTCAGTATTAAATCGCCATTGATGATAACAAATTGATTTGTGTCTGTTTCGCCATATTATCGCGGTAATCAGCAACGCGGCTTGGCCAGTTAATTCCGGCTACCAGCGTCAGATTACGCAGCAGCGGAAATAGCTGAATATCATCTTCCGAAAGTTCGCCATTCACGGCGTTCGGTTTGACGATCAGTTTGTCCAGCGCACGTAAATCATCGCTGATATTCTTAATCAGACCGTCAGAGTGGGCCAGCAGGTCGGCAAAATTACCCGCGCTGGCCTCTTTCTTGTCGACGAAATATTTGCGCGCGGCAGGAGTAGAAAACTCATCAAATGCCGATTTGGCAAAACGCGGCAACAGCAGTTTGTTGGCGTAGCCATTGACCTTGCGCAGCCACTCTTCAATGGCAGGGGAACGTTTGCCGGTCAGTAACGGTTTGCCGTCGAGTTTATCGACATAGTGAACGATGTCCATGCTTTCTGGCATATAGCGGCTGTCATCTTTTTGCAGAATGGGAACCTGTTTTTGACCGACCATCCGGGTGGGTGTTTCTGCGTCGTCGTTGAGCAGAACATGTAATTCGACGGGGATATTTTTCAGGCCGAAAATCATGCGGGCTTTGAGGCAGTAAGGGCAGTGATCGTAAATGTATAGCTTCACGTGACTCCTCCATTTGGCTGTCAGTTCACTTTCAGTATGGAGGAGTCAGGGGGGAGTATCAAATCAGGCGTCGCGTTCAAGCAAACGACGCGCGGTGCGTTTCTGGCTAAACTGCCAACCCAGCGCAAGGAAAGTGAAGATGCCAATAATGCCCAGCATCATCCACGGAAGCTCTGGCTGGTGCGCCGATTTGCCCAGGTCAAACAGCCAGCCGCCACCGATATAACCAATAGCGCCGCCAATCGCCAGACCCAGACGGCTAAACCCCATATAGCTGCCGCGAGCTCTTGCGTCTGCCAGCGAAGCACTTAAGGTTTCACGCGCAGGCTCGGCAATGATCGACCCGATATAAAACAGACAAATCAGGGTGAAAAGTTGTTGCAGACCGCTGACCATGCCCACTGGCATCATGCTTAATGACATTATCAACAGCCCAGCCATCAACCGATGTTCCAGACGAAAATGCTTTTCACTCCAGCGGGCGATAGGATAGAGCAACGTTAACGACAGACACGCTTCAATGGCATACATCCATTTAACGGCAGAGGGCGCGCCAGCCACGTCGTTGACCATAATTGGCAGCATCAGCATCACTTGTACAGCCAGCATGTAGTAACCCGCCAGCGTCAGGACATAGGTGACAAAACGCTTGTCGCGCATCACGCGGGTCATGCCTTCGCGAACGGGCGTGCGTACGGTGGAGAGTTTCCATGCCGGTAACAACCACGCATTGAACGCTGCACACAGCACAAACAAAACTGCCCCTGTGGCGCAGACCAGGCGAAAGTCGTATTGCAACAGCCAGCTCCCCAACAATGCGCCAATGACCGCACCGGCACTGTCCTGCATCATCAACAGCGAAAAAAAACGACCACGCTGTTGTGGACGGATTAGTTTCACCACCAGCGCCGAACGCGGAGGATCAAACAACGTGCCGCCGAGTCCCGAAAGCAGGCATGAAAACCACAGTAGCCACGGTTCGTGGGCGATACCCATTGTGGCGAATCCGGCGGCACGCATCAGCATACCGGTAACAATCATCGGTTTGGCACCAAAGCGGTCGGCAATTGCTCCGCCGAAAATACCCAGACCTTGCTGAATAAACTGGCGTAGGCCGAGGGCAATACCGACCATGACGGCGGCCCAGCCCATTTGATCAACGAAGCGGATAGAGATCAGCGGGAAGACAACAAAGAACCCCAGCACGACCAGCATATTATCGATGAGCAGGAAATATTTACCCAGGTTCCTCGCCTGCGACACGCGGGACATTTCCCCTCCCGGGAAATAAAAGATGAGCACTTTCTATTCTGCATTGCCGCTAAGACTTTTCCCATCACTTCGGGGACAATATTTTTTTATCAAAACGTCGCTTTGATAGAGAGTTTTTATCAAATATGTGAATAATGCAGAAAATGGCATTCTGGACTTTTCACAGGGTCTGGTTGCGCAGGTATAGTAATACTTACAGCGTATTAAAGACGTTACGGGAAGGAGTAGGTATAGAATGTTTGGCTATCGCAGTAACGTGCCAAAAGTGCGCTTAACCACAGACCGACTGGTCGTGCGTCTGGTGCATGATCGTGATGCCTGGCGTCTTGCGGATTATTACGCAGAGAATCGCCATTTCCTCAAGCCCTGGGAGCCAGTGCGCGACGAAAGCCACTGTTATCCATCAGGCTGGCAGGCCAGGCTAGGGATGATTAACGAATTTCATAAACAAGGTTCAGCTTTCTACTTTGGCTTATTCGACCCGGACGAAAAAGAGATTATTGGCGTTGCCAATTTTTCCAATGTTGTTCGTGGCTCTTTTCATGCCTGCTATCTCGGTTATTCGATTGGGCAAAAATGGCAGGGCAAAGGACTCATGTTTGAAGCCCTGACCGCAGCCATTCGTTATATGCAGCGCACCCAACATATTCATCGCATTATGGCTAATTATATGCCGCACAATAAACGCAGCGGTGATTTACTGGCGCGACTGGGTTTTGAAAAAGAAGGCTATGCGAAAGACTATCTGTTGATTGATGGACAATGGCGCGATCACGTACTGACGGCATTAACTACCCCAGACTGGACGCCCGGCCGCTAAGGAGAATCTCATGAAATATCAACTTACTGCCCTTGAAGCTCGCGTGATTGGTTGCTTGCTGGAAAAGCAGGTGACCACGCCGGAGCAATACCCGCTCTCAGTCAATGGTGTAGTCACGGCCTGTAATCAGAAAACGAACCGTGAACCGGTCATGAATCTGAGTGAATCCGAAGTGCAGGAACAGCTGGATAATCTGGTCAAACGTCATTATCTACGCACAGTGAGCGGTTTTGGTAATCGGGTCACCAAATATGAGCAACGTTTTTGTAATTCAGAATTTGGCGATCTGAAACTGAGCGCCGCAGAAGTGGCGTTAATCACCACGTTGTTATTGCGTGGTGCCCAGACGCCGGGTGAACTGCGCAGCCGCGCCGCGCGAATGTATGAATTCAGCGATATGGCGGAAGTGGAGTCGACGCTGGAACAACTGGCAAATCGCGAAGATGGTCCTTTTGTGGTGCGTCTGGCCCGCGAACCGGGTAAACGTGAAAGCCGCTACATGCATCTTTTCAGTGGTGAGGTTGAAGATCAGCCGGCGGTGATGGATATGTCGAACGCGGTTGACGGTGATTTACAGGCACGCGTCGAAGCCCTGGAAATCGAAGTGGCAGAACTGAAACAGCGTCTTGATTCGTTGCTGGCCCATCTGGGAGATTAAAGTGAAAAAATTACGTATCGGCGTAGTGGGGTTAGGCGGCATCGCGCAAAAAGCGTGGTTACCGGTGCTGGCGGCAGCGTCTGACTGGACGTTACAAGGTGCGTGGTCGCCTACGCGCGCCAAAGCCCTGCCAATTTGTGACAGCTGGCGCATTCCTTATGCTGATTCGTTATCCAGCCTTGCCGCCAGTTGCGATGCGGTTTTTGTGCATTCCAGCACCGCCAGCCACTTTGACGTGGTCAGTACGTTACTCAATGCGGGGGGACATGTCTGTGTCGATAAACCGCTGGCAGAAAATCTGCGCGATGCTGAACGGCTGGTGGAACTGGCGGCGCGGAAAAAATTGACGTTGATGGTCGGTTTTAACCGTCGTTTCGCACCACTCTACGGTGAGTTAAAAACGCAACTCGCCACCGCAGCCTCGCTAAGAATGGATAAACATCGTAGCAATAGCGTCGGGCCACACGATCTTTATTTCACGTTGCTGGATGATTATCTGCATGTGGTGGATACCGCGCTGTGGTTGTCGGGCGGTAAAGCCTCTCTGGATGGCGGTACGCTACTGACTAATGACGCTGGCGAAATGCTGTTTGCCGAGCACCATTTTTCGGCCGGTCCTTTGCAGATCACCACCTGTATGCATCGCCGTGCCGGAAGTCAGCGTGAAACCGTGCAGGCCGTGACTGACGGTGCGCTCATCGACATTACGGATATGCGCGAATGGCGTGAGGAGCGCGGGCAGGGCGTAGTGCATAAACCGATTCTTGGTTGGCAGAGTACGCTTGAGCAACGTGGATTTGTCGGCTGTGCGCGGCACTTCATTGAATGCGTGCAAAATCAGACAGTTCCGCAAACCGCCGGCGAACAGGCAGTGCTGGCGCAACGTATCGTTGACAAGATCTGGCGCGATGCGATGAGTGAATAAACCCTGTAACATCTGGCGGTAGCAATTCACCATAATCCAGGTAGACTATTCGCCTCTTTCAGCGCCTGCCTTGCAGGCGTTTTGCCCGTGGGTCTGGATTAGAACACCGATGAATTTATTAAAATCGCTGGCCGCCGTCAGCTCGATGACCATGTTTTCGCGTGTGCTTGGCTTCGCACGTGACGCAATTGTCGCCAGAATCTTTGGCGCAGGGATGGCAACCGACGCCTTTTTCGTCGCTTTTAAACTTCCTAACTTGTTGCGCCGTATTTTTGCCGAAGGGGCATTTTCCCAGGCATTTGTACCGATTCTGGCGGAATATAAAAGCAAGCAGGGTGAAGACGCCACGCGGGTCTTTGTCTCTTATGTTTCTGGCCTGCTGACACTTGCGCTGGCGGTTGTGACGGTCGCTGGCATGCTCGCTGCACCGTGGGTGATCATGGTGACCGCGCCTGGCTTCGCTGACACTGCCGACAAATTTGCCCTGACCAGCCAGCTACTAAAGATAACCTTTCCCTATATCTTGCTGATCTCCCTGGCGTCGCTGGTGGGAGCGATTCTGAATACCTGGAACCGCTTCTCAATTCCGGCGTTTGCCCCGACATTGCTCAATATCAGCATGATTGGCTTTGCGCTGTTTGCCGCACCGTACTTTAATCCACCGGTGCTGGCGCTGGCCTGGGCTGTTACGGTCGGCGGCATCCTGCAGCTGGTGTATCAGCTACCGCATCTGAAGAAGATCGGCATGCTGGTTTTGCCACGCATTAACTTCCACGATGCCGGAGCAATGCGCGTGGTGAAACAGATGGGACCGGCGATCCTTGGCGTCTCTGTGAGCCAGATCTCCTTAATCATCAACACCATTTTTGCCTCGTTTCTTGCTTCCGGTTCGGTGTCTTGGATGTATTACGCCGACCGCTTAATGGAGTTTCCGTCCGGTGTACTGGGCGTGGCGCTTGGCACCATTTTGCTGCCGTCGCTGTCGAAAAGTTTTGCCAGTGGCAATCATGATGAATACAACCGTTTGATGGACTGGGGGCTGCGTCTTTGTTTCCTGTTGGCGCTGCCGAGTGCGGTTGCGTTGGGCATTCTTTCCGGTCCGTTAACCGTTTCGCTGTTCCAGTACGGTAAATTTACCGCCTTTGATGCGCTGATGACCCAGCGGGCGTTAATTGCCTACTCGGTGGGTTTGATTGGCCTGATTGTAGTGAAAGTGTTGGCTCCTGGCTTTTATTCCCGCCAGGACATTAAAACGCCAGTGAAAATTGCCATCGTTACGCTGATTTTAACGCAATTGATGAACCTGGCGTTTATCGGTCCGTTGAAACATGCCGGGCTGTCACTTTCTATTGGTCTGGCGGCGTGTCTGAATGCTTCGCTGCTTTACTGGCAGTTGCGTAAGCAGAAAATCTTTACCCCGCAACCTGGCTGGATGGCGTTTCTGTTGCGTCTGGTAGTGGCGGTACTGGTGATGTCGGGCGTGCTTTTAGGTATGTTACATATCATGCCGGAGTGGTCATTGGGTACCATGCCCTGGCGCTTACTGCGTTTAATGGCGGTCGTGCTGGCGGGGATTGCCGCGTACTTCGCTGCACTGGCGGTACTGGGCTTCAAAGTTAAAGAATTTGCCCGCCGGACGGTGTAACAATGCATTCCGGCCTGCAGTGCAGGCCGGAGATAATCTTCAGATCGAAATCTTTTTACTGCCGCGATGGGTTGTTGAGGTCTGACCGTTCGCCCCATATAGCGTCGGTTCCTGATGCGGTTTCAACATTTCCAGCGCCTGTTGATTGCGCTCAATCTGTCCTTCCAGTAACCAGCCGTTATGTTGATTCATTTGACGTAGTTGCTGCGTTTTCACAGTAATTTCCTGCCAGCGTTGACTAATATCAACGCTATTTGCTGAATTGGGTTCTTTCCTGCGTAACTGTTCGAGGTAATCCAGCGTCGCCAGCAGTGAGCTTTTTTGTTCTGTAATCCATTGCAACTGGCTGCCGTTGATCTGCCCCATTGAGAGATGTTGCTGCTCTTGATCCATTACCGTTTTGAGATCGTTAAGCACAGCGGACATCTGGTCGAGGATCTCTGCAAGACGCGTCATACGATCAGTTACTCTGCAAGTCTTGCTGCGCTTCGTTGATCAGCGCATCGGCAATTTTGCCGGTGTCCATTTTTAGTTCACCGTTACGAATCGCCAGCTTTAACGCTTCGACACGTTCAGGATTGATATCACTGCTGCCGGGTTGCATCAGTTTTGCTTGCGCGTCGCTTAACGTCACACTGGTGCTGGTGGCGGCGGTTGTTTTTGCCGCCCGGGTATTCGTTACCGGCGCGTCAGTGGTTTCACGCGGTTGAACGGTGCTTACGGGCTTCAGAGGTGAAGTGCGGTCAATACTCATGGTTTATTCCTCATTGAGGGCGCTTTTATCATGTGTTGCTTATTTATCGGCAAGGGACGGGTAATCTTTAACAGCTTACAGGTTTATAAGAATATTCCCATCTGCATCAACAACGCCGCTGACCACCTGTCCCGATACCATGCGCACCCGCGCATTCTGTGCGACGGCAGCATTGTTCAGCGCCTGACCTTCTGCGTTGGCGCTAAACCCATCACCGCTGGCGATCACGTTGACGCGTTGTCCCGCTTTTACCCGCCATGCCTGGCGAAACTGGGTTAACTGGATAGGTTGATCGGGTGATATATCGCGCAGGCTAACGGCATCAACAAGTTGATTGATATCCAGCACCGTACGCGGTGGCAGGGTATCCAGCCTGCCGCGTTTCAGTTTGACATTGCCAGCTTCCAGTTTTCCTCCCCGCACAATGGGCATCGCGGCAACCACATAATTTCCTGTAGCCTGCACATTAACTTGTAAATATCGTTTGTCGTTACCGCAGCGAGCCAACACATTCACATTGCCCCACAGGCGGGAATTATTGCTCATCGAAAGCAATGGCTGCTCGCACGGCGGTAGTAGATTGGGCGCTGTACGAATAGAAACACGAACCTCATCACTTACCCCCGCGAGCTGGGCGCTAAAAAAGGTGTGCAATTGCGATGTGAGATTGCTCGCCGCACTTAACGGACTGAACAGTATCGCGATGATCGCCACGCGACGTTTTATTGCCAGCATTTTCGCCCCCCAGCCATTTCTACAACGTGAATTGTACCTGTCCGCAATGACCATCAACGGCATAAATAGCGACCCATTTTGCGTTTATTCCGCCGATAACGCGCGCGTAAAGGCATTTAAGCTGATGGCAGAATTTTGATACCTGCGGAGGAGATATGCTCGATAAGCTCGACGCCGCCTTACGTTTTCAACAAGAGGCGCTCAATCTGCGCGCCCAGCGTCAGGAAGTGCTGGCAGCAAACATCGCCAATGCCGATACCCCTGGTTATCAGGCTCGCGATATCGATTTTGCCAGTGAACTTAAAAAAGTCATGCAACGTGGACGGGATGCAACAAGTGTGGTTGCACTGACGATGACCTCAACGCAACACATTCCGGCGCAGGCGCTGACGCCTCCTACCGCAGAACTGCAATACCGTATTCCGGACCAGCCTTCGCTTGACGGTAATACCGTCGATATGGATCGCGAACGCACCCAGTTTGCCGATAACAGCCTGCAATACCAGATGAGCCTTAGCGCGTTGAGCGGGCAAATCAAAGGCATGATGAACGTTTTACAGAGCGGAAATTAACGGATGGCACTGCTGAATATTTTTGATATCGCCGGTTCGGCGTTAACTGCCCAGTCCCAGCGCCTGAACGTGGCGGCCAGTAATCTGGCGAATGCTGATAGCTTGACCGGTCCCGATGGACAGCCATATCGGGCAAAACAGGTGGTATTTCAGGTTAACGCTGCGCCAGGTGCTGCGACAGGCGGCGTAAAAGTTGCCGATGTTATAGAAAGTCAGGCCCCGGACAAACTGGTTTATGAACCGGGTAATCCGCTGGCGGATGCAAAGGGCTACGTGAAAATGCCAAACGTTGATGTCGTCGGGGAGATGGTTAACACCATGTCGGCGTCACGCAGTTATCAGGCCAATGTTGAAGTGCTCAACACGGTGAAAAGCATGATGCTGAAAACCCTTACGCTCGGTCAATAAAGGAGAAAGCTATGTCCATTGCGGTAACAACCACCGATCCGACAAATACCGGCGTCAGCACCACCAGTAGTAGTTCGCTCACGGGCAGCAACGCCGCAGATTTACAAAGCAGTTTTCTGACTTTGTTGGTGGCGCAGCTGAAAAACCAGGACCCGACCAATCCAATGGAAAACAACGAGCTGACGTCGCAATTGGCACAAATCAGCACGGTCAGCGGGATTGAAAAACTCAATACCACGCTCGGATCTATTTCCGGACAGATTGATAACAGCCAGTCGTTACAGGCCAGTAACCTGATCGGTCACGGTGTGATGATCCCCGGTACCACAGTTCTTGCGGGAACCGGCAGTGATGAAGGGGCTGTGACCACGACCACGCCGTTTGGTGTTGAGCTGCAACAGGCGGCAGACAAAGTTACGGCCACCATCACCGATAAAAACGGTGCAGTTGTCCGTACCATTGATATCGGTGAACTGACTGCCGGAGTCCACAGTTTCACCTGGGACGGTACGTTGACTGACGGCAGCACTGCGCCGAACGGTTCTTACAATGTAGCGATTAGCGCCAGTAGCGGTGGTACACAACTGGTTGCCCAGCCGCTGCAGTTTGCTCTGGTGCAGGGTGTGATCCGCGGCAACAACGGTAATACGCTGGATCTCGGCACTTACGGCACCACCACCCTCGACGAAGTACGGCAGATAATTTAAGCCTTCACATTTCAGGAGTCAGTCATGGCCTTTTCTCAAGCGGTTAGCGGATTAAACGCTGCCGCCACCAACCTCGATGTTATTGGCAACAATATCGCCAACTCCGCCACCTACGGCTTTAAATCAGGCACGGCCTCTTTTGCCGATATGTTTGCCGGTTCGAAAGTGGGACTGGGGGTAAAAGTTGCCGGTATCACTCAGGACTTTACCGATGGCACGACCACCAACACCGGGCGAGGTCTGGACGTTGCTATCAGCCAGAACGGTTTTTTCCGTCTGGTAGACAGCAACGGTTCGGTGTTCTACAGCCGTAACGGACAATTTAAGCTGGATGAAAACCGTAACCTGGTGAATATGCAAGGTTTACAGCTGACGGGTTACCCGGCAACCGGTACGCCGCCGACTATTCAGCAAGGGGCGAATCCGACCAATATTTCGATCCCGAATACCCTGATGGCAGCGAAAACTACCACCACGGCGTCGATGCAGATCAACCTGAATTCCAGTGATCCGCTTCCCTCTGTTAAAGCATTCGATGCCAGCAATGCGGATAGCTATAACAAAAAAGGTTCGGTGACTGTTTTCGATAGTCAGGGTAATGCTCATGATATGAGCGTTTATTTTGTGAAGACCGGGGATAACAACTGGGATGTTTACACCCTGGATAGCAGTGATCCAACAGGCACAGCTAACCCTGCAACGACGCTGGTGTTTAATGCCAATGGCGTTCTGACCTCAGATCCAACAAAGGATATTACCACCGGCGCAATTAACGGCGCAGATCCCGCCACGTTTAGCCTGAGCTTCCTCAACTCCATGCAGCAAAATACCGGCGCGAACAACATTGTGGCAACCACCCAGAACGGCTACAAACCGGGCGATCTGGTGAGTTATCAAATCAATGATGACGGTACGGTTGTCGGCAACTATTCCAACGAACAAACCCAACTGCTGGGGCAGATTGTACTGGCGAACTTTGCCAACAACGAAGGTCTGGCATCCGAAGGCGACAACGTCTGGTCTGCGACGCAATCTTCTGGCGTGGCGCTGTTGGGGACAGCCGGGACGGGCAACTTTGGCACCCTGACCAACGGTGCGCTGGAAGCGTCCAACGTCGATCTCAGTAAAGAACTGGTCAATATGATCGTTGCCCAGCGTAACTATCAGTCTAACGCCCAGACCATCAAAACCCAGGACCAGATCCTCAACACGCTGGTTAACTTACGCTAATCGCTGACGGGATAGCTCAATGGATCACGCAATTTATACCGCGATGGGAGCAGCCAGCCAGACGCTGAATCAACAGGCGGTAACCGCCAGTAATCTGGCCAATGCCTCTACGCCCGGTTTTCGCGCGCAGTTAAACGCCTTGCGCGCAGTGCCGGTGGAAGGGCTTTCACTGCCCACGCGCACGCTGGTAACGGCGTCAACGCCGGGTGCAGACATGACGCCCGGTAAGATGGATTACACCTCGCGCCCGCTGGACGTTGCGTTGCAGCAGGATGGCTGGCTGGCCGTGCAGACCGCTGACGGTAGCGAAGGGTATACGCGTAATGGCAGCATTCAGGTTGATCCCACCGGGCAACTGACAATTCAGGGACATCCGGTGATAGGCGAGGCTGGGCCAATTGCTGTGCCGGAAGGGGCGGAAATCACTATTGCTGCCGATGGCACAATCTCGGCGCTGAATCCGGGCGATCCGGCAAATACGGTTGCGCCAGTGGGGCGTCTGAAACTGGTGAAAGCCACGGGCAGCGAAGTGCAGCGCGGTGACGACGGCATTTTTCGTTTAAGCGCGGAAAGCCAGGCCACGCGTGGGCCGGTACTGCAGGCAGATCCAACCTTGCGTGTGATGTCGGGAGTTCTGGAAGGCAGTAACGTCAATGCCGTTGCGGCAATGAGCGACATGATTGCCAGCGCGCGGCGTTTTGAAATGCAGATGAAGGTGATCAGCAGCGTCGATGATAACGCAGGCCGTGCCAACCAACTGCTGTCGATGAGTTAATTAAACGATTGATGACATTGCAATAAAAGCGCGCGGACTATTCTCTCGCCCATTTTGGGAGAGGTTAGGGTGAGGGGAAATTCGCACCGTCGCGTGCTTCTGCTCTGCTTGTCACTAATCCACTACAGGACAATTTATGATCAGTTCATTATGGATCGCCAAAACGGGCCTTGACGCCCAGCAAACCAATATGGACGTCATTGCCAACAACCTGGCAAACGTTAGTACCAACGGTTTTAAGCGTCAGCGCGCGGTGTTTGAAGATCTGCTGTATCAAACCATTCGCCAGCCGGGGGCACAGTCTTCCGAACAAACCACCTTACCATCCGGATTACAAATCGGTACGGGGGTACGCCCGGTCGCCACTGAACGCTTACACAGCCAGGGCAACCTGTCGCAAACCAATAACAGCAAAGATGTCGCGATTAAAGGGCAGGGCTTTTTCCAGGTGATGTTGCCAGATGGCTCATCAGCCTATACCCGTGACGGCTCTTTCCAGGTGGATCAGAACGGGCAGCTGGTGACGGCTGGTGGTTTTCAGGTGCAGCCAGCGATCACCATTCCGGCGAATGCGTTAAGTATCACCATCGGTCGTGATGGCGTGGTCAGCGTAACCCAACAAGGCCAGGCAGCTCCGGTTCAGGTTGGGCAGCTCAATCTCACCACCTTTATGAATGATACCGGACTGGAGAGTATTGGCGAAAACCTCTACACCGAAACGCAATCCTCCGGTGCACCGAACGAAAGCACGCCGGGCCTGAACGGCGCGGGACTGCTGTATCAAGGGTATGTTGAAACGTCTAACGTCAACGTGGCGGAAGAACTGGTCAATATGATTCAGGTGCAACGCGCTTACGAAATCAACAGTAAAGCGGTATCCACCACCGATCAGATGCTGCAAAAACTGACGCAACTCTAAGGCATAACCGGTGGCAGATTCACCGGTTTACTGATTTTTGAAGATGATAGCCATGCAAAAAAACGCTGCGCATACTTATGCCATTTCCAGCTTGTTGGTGCTTTCACTAACCGGCTGCGCCTGGATACCCTCCACGCCGCTGGTACAGGGGGCGACCAGTGCACAACCGGTTCCCGGTCCGACGCCCGTCGCCAACGGTTCTATTTTCCAGTCTGCTCAGCCGATTAACTATGGCTATCAACCGCTGTTTGAAGATCGTCGACCACGCAATATTGGCGATACGCTGACCATCGTGTTGCAGGAGAACGTCAGCGCCAGCAAAAGCTCCTCTGCGAATGCCAGCCGTGACGGTAAATCTAATTTTGGCTTTGATACTGTGCCGCGCTATTTGCAGGGGCTGTTTGGTAACGCTCGTGCCGATGTCGAAGCCTCCGGTGGTAACACGTTCAACGGAAAGGGCGGGGCCAATGCCAGCAATACCTTTAGCGGCACGTTGACGGTGACGGTTGACCAGGTACTGGTCAACGGCAACCTACATGTGGTGGGTGAAAAACAGATTGCCATTAATCAGGGTACCGAATTTATTCGCTTCTCTGGCGTGGTTAATCCACGCACCATCAGCGGCAGCAATACCGTACCGTCTACTCAGGTGGCGGATGCGCGCATTGAATACGTAGGCAATGGCTACATTAACGAAGCGCAAAATATGGGCTGGTTGCAGCGTTTCTTCCTTAACCTGTCGCCAATGTAAGTGAGGCTGTGGTGATTAAATTTCTCTCTGCATTAATTCTTCTACTGGTTACGACGGCGGTTCAGGCTGAGCGTATTCGCGATCTCACCAGTGTTCAGGGGGTAAGGCAAAACTCACTGATTGGCTATGGCCTGGTGGTGGGGCTGGATGGCACCGGTGACCAGACAACTCAGACGCCGTTTACCACACAAACGCTTAATAACATGCTCTCACAGCTGGGAATTACCGTTCCGACGGGCACCAATATGCAGCTAAAAAACGTCGCTGCGGTAATGGTGACGGCGTCACTTCCACCGTTTGGACGCCAGGGGCAAACCATTGACGTGGTGGTTTCTTCCATGGGAAATGCCAAAAGTCTGCGTGGCGGTACGTTATTGATGACACCGCTTAAGGGCGTTGACAGTCAGGTGTATGCGCTGGCACAGGGCAATATTCTGGTTGGCGGCGCAGGGGCCTCCGCTGGCGGTAGCAGTGTTCAGGTGAACCAACTGAACGGTGGACGGATCACCAATGGTGCGGTTATTGAACGTGAATTGCCCAGCCAGTTTGGCGTCGGGAATACCCTTAATTTGCAACTTAACGACGAAGATTTCAGTATGGCGCAGCAAATCGCTGACACCATCAACCGCGTGCGTGGATATGGCAGCGCCACCGCGTTAGATGCGCGGACTATTCAGGTGCGCGTACCGAGTGGCAACAGTTCCCAGGTCCGTTTCCTTGCCGATATCCAGAATATGCAGGTTAATGTTACCCCGCAGGACGCTAAAGTAGTGATTAACTCGCGCACTGGTTCGGTGGTGATGAATCGCGAAGTGACCCTCGACAGCTGCGCGGTAGCGCAGGGGAATCTCTCGGTTACGGTAAATCGGCAGGCCAATGTCAGCCAGCCAGATACACCGTTTGGTGGCGGGCAGACTGTGGTTACTCCACAAACGCAGATCGATTTACGCCAGAGCGGCGGTTCGCTGCAAAGCGTACGTTCCAGCGCCAGCCTCAATAACGTGGTGCGTGCGCTCAATGCGCTGGGCGCTACGCCGATGGATCTGATGTCCATACTGCAATCAATGCAAAGTGCGGGATGTCTGCGGGCAAAACTGGAAATCATCTGATGATCAGCGACAGCAAACTACTGGCAAGTGCGGCCTGGGATGCACAATCGCTCAACGAACTTAAGGCGAAAGCGGGCGAAGATCCGGCGGCAAATATCCGTCCGGTGGCCCGCCAGGTGGAAGGGATGTTCGTGCAGATGATGTTGAAAAGCATGCGCGACGCTTTACCAAAAGATGGCCTGTTCAGCAGCGAGCACACTCGCCTGTATACCAGTATGTATGACCAGCAGATTGCCCAACAGATGACGGCGGGCAAAGGTCTGGGGCTGGCAGAGATGATGGTTAAACAGATGACGCCAGAACAACCATTGCCAGAGGAGTCCATGCCAGCAGCACCGATGAAATTCCCGCTCGAAACCGTGGTGCGTTATCAAAATCAGACGCTTTCGCAGCTGGTGCAAAAGGCCGTACCACGTAACTACGATGATTCGCTGCCGGGTGACAGTAAAGCATTCCTCGCGCAACTCTCGTTGCCCGCCCAACTGGCAAGCCAGCAAAGCGGTGTGCCACATCATTTGATCCTCGCTCAGGCGGCGCTGGAATCTGGCTGGGGACAACGGCAAATCCGCCGTGAAAACGGCGAGCCGAGCTATAACCTGTTTGGCGTCAAAGCCTCTGGCAACTGGAAAGGGCCAGTCACTGAAATCACCACGACTGAATATGAAAATGGCGAAGCGAAGAAAGTAAAAGCGAAGTTTCGGGTCTACAGCTCGTATCTGGAAGCATTGTCGGATTACGTTGGGCTGTTAACGCGTAACCCGCGCTACGCCGCCGTGACGACCGCCGCGAGTGCGGAGCAGGGGGCGCAGGCCCTACAGGACGCGGGCTATGCCACCGATCCTCACTATGCCCGCAAACTCACCAGCATGATTCAGCAGATGAAATCGATAAGCGACAAGGTGAGCAAAACCTACAGCATGAACATTGATAATCTGTTCTGAATAACTCAAGTCCGGCGGGTCGCTGCCGATAATACTCTGTAATTGAAGGCTTATAAGGAACCTCCATGTCCAGCTTGATCAATAACGCCATGAGCGGACTGAACGCGGCCCAGGCGGCGTTAAATACGGCAAGTAATAATATCTCCAGCTATAACGTTGCCGGATATACCCGCCAAACCACTATTATGGCGCAGGCCAATAGCACGTTGGGCGCTGGCGGCTGGGTTGGCAATGGCGTCTACGTTTCTGGTGTGCAGCGTGAGTATGATGCGTTTATTACCAACCAGTTACGTGCTGCGCAGACGCAAAGTAGCGGCCTGACTGCCCGCTATGAGCAGATGTCGAAAATCGACAATATGCTCTCCACCAGTACCTCTTCGTTGGCAACACAGATGCAGGATTTCTTCACCAGCCTGCAAACGCTGGTGAGTAACGCGGAAGACCCGGCAGCGCGCCAGGCGCTGATTGGGAAATCAGAAGGGTTGGTGAATCAGTTTAAAACCACCGATCAATATCTGCGCGACCAGGACAAACAGGTCAATATCGCGATAGGTGCCAGCGTTGATCAGATCAACAATTACGCTAAACAAATCGCCAGCCTGAACGATCAGATCTCCCGCCTGACAGGCGTGGGGGCAGGGGCGTCACCTAACAATCTGCTGGATCAACGCGATCAACTGGTGAGCGAATTAAACCAGATTGTTGGCGTAGAAGTCAGCGTTCAGGATGGTGGCACTTATAACATCACGATGGCCAATGGCTACTCACTGGTTCAGGGAAGTACGGCGCGGCAGCTGGCGGCAGTTCCTTCCAGCGCCGACCCTTCTCGTACGACTGTCGCTTATATTGATGGGACGGCTGGCAATATTGAGATCCCGGAGAAATTGCTGAATACCGGGTCGCTGGGCGGCATTCTGACATTCCGTTCTCAGGATCTGGACCAGACGCGTAATACGCTCGGACAACTGGCGCTGGCATTTGCCGAGGCTTTCAACACCCAACACAAAGCCGGATTTGATGCTAACGGCGATGCCGGTGAAGATTTCTTTGCTATCGGTAAGCCCGCGGTTCTGCAAAACACGAAAAACAAAGGTGACGTTGCGATCGGTGCAACGGTAACTGATGCCTCCGCGGTACTGGCGACAGATTACAAAATCTCGTTCGATAATAATCAGTGGCAGGCCACCCGCCTTGCCAGCAATACCACTTTTACGGTGACGCCGGATGCCAACGGTAAAGTGGCATTTGATGGTCTGGAGTTGACGTTTACAGGAACGCCTGCCGTTAACGACAGCTTCACGTTGAAACCGGTAAGTGACGCCATCGTCAACATGGATGTATTAATCACTGACGAAGCGAAAATCGCCATGGCGAGCGAAGAAGATGTGGGTGATAGCGACAACCGCAACGGTCAGGCCCTGCTGGATCTGCAAAGCAACAGTAAAACGGTGGGCGGTGCGAAATCCTTTAACGACGCTTATGCCTCGTTAGTGAGTGATATCGGTAATAAAACCGCGACGTTGAAAACCAGTAGCGCCACGCAAGGTAATGTGGTGACGCAGCTTTCCAATCAGCAGCAGTCGATTTCCGGTGTCAATCTCGATGAGGAGTACGGAAATCTGCAACGTTTTCAGCAGTATTACCTGGCGAATGCGCAGGTTCTGCAGACGGCAAACGCGATTTTTGATGCGCTGATTAACATTCGCTAAGGGGAGATAAAATGCGTTTCAGTACCCAGATGATGTACCAGCAAAACATGCGCGGCATCACCAATTCTCAGGCAGAATGGATGAAGTACGGTGAACAGATGTCGACGGGTAAGCGAGTCGTTAACCCTTCAGATGATCCCATTGCTGCATCACAAGCTGTTGTTCTCTCCCAGGCACAGGCGCAAAACAGCCAGTACACGCTGGCGCGTACTTTCGCCACTCAAAAAGTGTCACTGGAAGAGAGTGTACTTAGCCAGGTCACCACTGCTATCCAGAATGCTCAGGAAAAAATTGTCTACGCCAGCAATGGCACCTTGAGTGACGATGACCGGGCCTCGCTGGCTACGGATATTCAGGGGCTTCGTGACCAGTTGCTGAATCTGGCGAACACCACTGACGGTAACGGGCGCTACATTTTTGCCGGTTATAAAACAGAATCCGCACCGTTTAGCGAGGTGGATGGCAAATACGAAGGCGGAGCAGAAAGTATTAAACAACAGGTCGATGCTTCGCGTTCGATGGTGATAGGGCACACGGGGGACAAAATTTTCGACAGTATTACCAGCAACGCGGTAGCGGAACCAGACGGTAGCGCTTCTGAAACCAATCTTTTTGCCATGCTGGATAGCGCCATCGCAGCCCTGAAAACGCCGGTCGCGGATAGCGAAGCGGATAAAGAAACCGCCGCTGCGGCACTGGATAAAACCAACCGCGGACTGAAAAACTCGCTGAACAATGTGCTGACTGTTCGCGCGGAATTAGGCACGCAGCTGAACGAACTGGAGTCGCTGGATTCATTAGGTAGCGATCGCGCTTTAGGGCAAACGCAGCAGATGAGCGATCTGGTTGATGTGGACTGGAATGCAACTATTTCATCTTACATCATGCAGCAAACGGCATTGCAGGCGTCGTATAAAGCATTTACCGATATGCAGGGATTGTCGCTCTTCCAGCTCAACAAATAATTTCGCTTTAAAACATATCATGAAACTGGGTATGTTTTGTCTGCCTGCTCTGGGATCGCCGGGGCGGGCATTTTTTTGCATGAGACATAACGAACTATTTAAGACATTCCTGCAAATCAGCCAATGTTGCCATCAGTATCATAGAATCGACAGGCGATGGTTCAAACCCCACTCGCAGATAAAACTCACGGGCCTGGTCTGATAACGCATGGACCAACATTCCGCGAATACCAATGACTTCAGCCGCCTGTAGTACTCGTAGACCGGCATCTCTGACCATCGCACGACCGATGCCCTGACCCTGTAATGATTTATCTATTGCCAGACGACCAAGTACTACAACAGGGATCGGTTCTGGCATATTTCGGCGAAATCGTCCTGTCGCGACATACGTTTCAACGGCGCTGGAAGCAAGCGAATAATATGCCAAAACGTTGCTATACGTATCACAGCTAACAAATGTACGTGATGCGCCGGCAAGCTGATTTTTTAGGGCTCTCTGCTTTAGCCAGTTATCCATCGTTTCTACTCCCGAGCAAAAAGAGGTGAATTGATGCCTTGCCATGAGTGGCTCGGGGGCCTGAATCATTTTTTTTGCTCCCACGGCGCGGGTGTTTGCATGGTTTTGCGTAATGCAGCATTGGGCGCGGGGGGCTGATCCAGACGATTCAAAAATAGCTGGTAATCATCAGAATCGATCCTGAAAATTCTCTGCTCAATGAGCGCCTCTTCAGCTGCGGCTCTGGCGGCCTCAAGGACAAATTCGGTGCGATTTTTTCCTCGGGCTTTAGCGGCCCGGTCAATAAGATCGCGTTCTGCGGGTTTTATGCGCAAGTTTAAAGATTCGCGCCTGGCTGGAATGTTATTGGCTGCTGGCATAAATATATCCTTCGGCTTTGCGTGGATGATAATTATACAGCACATGTAACGCTAATGTCATTACAGCAAAGATGCTACCCCTGAAATAAAAAAGCCCTGGCAGTTACCAGGGCTTGATTACTTGAGCTAATTATTACTCAACAGGTTGCGGACGCGCAGGAGCGGCAGAGGCATGATGCGTTGCCGTATGACCTCCTGCGGCACCTTTGCCTTCGAAGGCAAAAGTAGGGCGCTGCCAGTCACTGTGACGCGGTGCCTCCGGAACATATTCCGGTGCCGGAGCGCGCGTCATTGGCGCGGTAGCGTGGTTATGCTCAACGGTGATCTCTGGTTCAACCGCGGCTACCGTTTCAACTTCTGCTGCGACTGGTGCGGCAGGTTGAGCAACAACTTCAGGTTCAGCAACCACAACCTCAGCAGTTTCGGCAACTTCTTCAATATCAGCCGTCTCTTCCTGCGGTTCAACTACCGGTTCTGCGTGTTCTGCAACTTCCTGGGCTACGGCAACATCAGACTCGGTAATCACCTGCGGCTGTTCAGTTACCGCGGCGGCAATTACTTCAGGATGCGTCGTTTCAACCACTTCCGGTTGCGGTTCGGCAACGTGAACGGGGGCTTCTACGACTTCAGCCACTTCTTCAACAACCGGTGCGCTAACAACCGGTTCGACAGCGGCGGCGACAGGGACCTCAGTCACCATCGGCTGCACTTGTACTTCTTCCTGTTCGCGCTGCTCTTCAACCTGTACATCTTGTGGACGTACAATCGGATAGCGGATCCAGACTTTGCCAGAGGCCAGTTCCGGAGACGCGCACGCTACGGTCAACGGCATTGGCGATTGGGTTGGATAACGCTCGTCACGATAGCGACGACGACGCTGACCACTCACGCGCAGGTGACGAGGCGAGCGGCGAGAACGACGCGGCATGCCACCGTTGTCACGGTTATCGGCATTGTTCTCTTCTTGCTGTTCTGGTGCAGCTTGCGCTACGACTGGCAGCGGGACTTTCACCAGTTCTGTGCGTGGAGCTGGCGCTTCCTGAACAATTGGTTCGCCAGCGACAGTTTCTTCAACCACCGGTGCGACTACCGCTTCTTCGGCTACGCTTTGCTCGTAACGCACTTTCTGATTGAGCTGACGCTGTTTACGACGCGGCTGAACCGGACGTACACGTTCTTCCTGTTCGGTTTCCTGAACAGATTGCTCTTCAACATTCAGCGCCTTCGCTTCTTGTTGCGCCTGACGTTTATCATCGTTACGGCGGCGGCTACGTTCACGACGCGGCGCTTGCTGCTCGTCGGTGGTACGCGCTTTTTCCGTTACCTCAGCCTGCTGACGGCTCTCACGCGTCTCGACAGTCTGCTGCTGTGCCTGGCGACGATTACGACGGTTTTCTTCGCGATTATCGCTGCCTTCTGTACGTTCACTACGGGAGTCGCGGCGCTCATTACGGTCACGGCGGTTGTTCTGACGAGGCTTGCGACGATCCTGTTGACGTTCCGGTTTCGCTTCTGCTTTCGGTGCTGGTTGCTCGGCCGGTTTGGTTTCTTCACCACCGCTGAACAGCGCTTTCAGTGCGCTGAAGAAGCGGCTCAACAACCCTGGTTGTGCAGGAGATGCTGGTGTTGCCGTTGCAGCTTTAGGTGCTGGGGCTACAACAGGCGCGGCAGGTTCAGCTGGGGTTGGCGCTGGCGGCACATCCGGCATGGCAAAGGTTGCCAGCGCAGGTTGTTCCGGACGCTTACGTTCAGCGAACTCTTCTTCAGACGGCAGCGCCATCGCTTCTTCATGCAGCTTCGGCAGCATGTAGCTTAAGGTTGGAGTTTCTTCCCCTTTACGCACGCGCAGCACATGGTAGTGCGGGGTTTCCATCTGATCGTTTGGCACAATCACACAGCGCACGCCGTCCTGACGAGTTTCAATCGCATTCACTGCAGAACGTTTTTCATTCAGCAGGTAAGACGCGATTGGCACAGGAACAATGGCGTGAACTTCCTGAGTGTTCTCTTTCAGCGCTTCTTCTTCGATCAGACGCAGAATAGAGAGCGACAACGATTCGTTGTCACGCACGGTACCAGTACCGGAGCAGCGCGGGCAGACGTGATGGCTGGATTCACCCAGTGATGGGCTCAGACGCTGACGGGACATTTCCAGCAGGCCAAAGCGAGAAATATGGCTGATTTGAATACGCGCACGGTCCTGACGCACCGCTTCACGCAGACGATTTTCTACCGCACGCTGGTGGCGTACAGGCGTCATGTCGATGAAGTCGATAACAATCAGGCCGCCGAGGTCACGCAGGCGCAGCTGACGAGCAATCTCATCGGCAGCTTCGAGGTTAGTGTTAAACGCGGTTTCTTCGATATCGCCGCCGCGGGTCGCGCGTGCGGAGTTGATGTCGATGGCCGTTAACGCTTCGGTGCTGTCGATAACAATCGAACCACCGGATGGCAGACGAACTTCACGCTGGAAGGCGGACTCGATCTGCGACTCGATCTGGTAGTGGCTGAACAGCGGGATCTCGCCGGTGTACAGTTTGATTTTGCTGCTGAAATCCGGGCGGCCTAATGCAGCGATATGCTGACGTGCCAGTTCGAGCACTTTCGGGTTATCGATAAGGATTTCACCGATGTCCTGGCGTAAGTAATCGCGGAATGCGCGAACGATTACGTTGCTCTCCTGATGAATCAGGAACGGAGCCGGGCGGCTTTCAGCGGCTTTTTTGATGGCTTCCCAGTGTTTCAGACGGAAGCTTAAATCCCATTGCAGCGCCTCAGCAGATTTGCCGACGCCAGCGGTGCGCACGATAAGCCCCATGCCTTCCGGCAGTTCAAGGCTTGCCAGTGCTTCTTTTAATTCGGTACGGTCGTCGCCTTCGATACGACGAGAAATGCCACCCGCGCGCGGGTTGTTCGGCATCAGAACCAGATAGCTACCCGCCAGACTGATAAAGGTGGTTAATGCCGCGCCTTTGTTGCCGCGCTCTTCTTTATCGATCTGAACAATGACTTCCTGACCTTCACGCAACACATCTTTAATGTTGGGACGACCATGAGCACTGTAGTTAGCAGGGAAATATTCGCGGGCAATTTCTTTTAGTGGGAGGAAACCGTGACGTTCAGCGCCGTAATCAACAAAAGCAGCTTCCAGACTCGGTTCAATGCGGGTGATTTTACCTTTGTAGATGTTTGCCTTTTTCTGCTCGTGCCCTGGACTTTCGATATCCAGGTCATACAGACGCTGCCCATCTACAAGGGCAACGCGCAACTCTTCCTGCTGAGTTGCGTTGATTAACATTCTTTTCATCGTAACTTACTCATTATTCTTACATTGACGACTAAGCTGCGGGCAAAGTAACGCCTTTCCGGGTGTGAACCGATGGCCTCGTGTCTAGTCGCGTCGCCAACCTCACGGTTATCGTCAGCTCAAAGAGGCGCAGAGTGTCGGTTGCCCGTTTTTCATGCGGAAAAACAGCGCAATTATCAAAGAAACAGACTGGGTATTACTCTCCAGAAATATTTCCATCTACCGGTAAGGACTGCAACCCGCAGCCCGCTAACTGCCTGAAAGATCAATACGTCTTACGCCATTGCTGCGTGGATGATCGGTCGGGCAAAATGGGTTATTCCGTAAAATTTCTTGTTTTAACAAGGATGGACACGGAAACGGCCTCATTATTCCACTGCAAGCCTTGTTATAGCAAGATGACTTTTACCATTTATCACCCGCTTACTCACAGTTTTTTCACTTCTTGCTGGTGATTGGTTTAATAACCATCAATAAAGTGATCACGTAGTGAAGTAATAAGGTGCAAAACTAAATATAAGCATAGAAAAATGAGTGGCGCGAATCCTGTTGGCTAATTAGAATCGCCCACCATGAAAACAGAGACTCCATCCGTAAAAATTGTTGCTATCACCGCTGACGAAGCGGGGCAACGTATCGATAACTTTTTGCGTACCCAATTGAAAGGTGTACCAAAAAGTATGATTTACCGTATTTTGCGTAAAGGCGAAGTGCGGGTGAACAAAAAACGTATTAAGCCTGAATATAAACTCGAAGCGGGTGATGAGGTACGTATCCCACCGGTTCGCGTTGCTGAACGGGAAGAAGAGGCGGTTTCGCCACATCTGCAAAAGGTGGCAGCGCTGGCGGACGTCATCTTATATGAAGATGACCATATCCTGGTGCTGAATAAACCTTCCGGTACGGCGGTACATGGCGGCAGTGGTTTAAGCTTCGGCGTTATCGAAGGTTTGCGGGCGTTGCGCCCGGAAGCGCGGTTCCTTGAACTGGTTCATCGTCTCGACCGGGACACTTCAGGTGTGTTGCTGGTAGCGAAAAAACGCTCGGCGTTGCGTTCTCTGCATGAGCAATTACGTGAAAAAGGGATGCAAAAAGATTACCTGGCGCTGGTGCGCGGTCAGTGGCAGTCGCATGTGAAGAGCGTTCAAGCGCCGTTATTGAAAAATATTTTGCAAAGCGGCGAACGTATCGTGCGTGTCAGTCAGGAAGGCAAACCGTCGGAAACACGCTTTAAAGTGGAAGAACGCTATGCATTTGCCACCCTGGTGCGTTGTAGCCCGGTAACAGGGCGTACTCATCAGATCCGTGTGCATACACAATATGCGGGTCATCCGATTGCCTTTGACGATCGCTACGGTGACCGTGAATTTGACAGACACCTCACTGAAGCAGGCACGGGATTAAATCGCCTGTTCCTGCACGCCGCAGCGTTGAAGTTTACTCATCCGGGGACCGGTGAGGTGATGCGTATTGAAGCGCCGATGGATGAAGGTTTGAAGCGTTGTTTGCAAAAGCTGCGTAACGCGCGCTAATACAAGCATATAAACCTGATAATGGGTGTTGGGGTTCAGTTCAGTTTACGCCGCATCAGGCCGCCAGCACCGATTGCCGGATGCGACGTAACCGCATCCGGCGCAAACAACTATCCCATCAGCGGGTTTTTCCCTTCCCGACGTAACATCTGACACAGCGCGATTAGCGGTAAACCAACCAGCGTGTTAGGATCACGCCCCTCTAAACGCTCAAACAGCGTAATGCCAAATCCTTCACTCTTAAAGCTACCCGCGCAGTGCAGAGGATGCTCCTTACGCACGTAATTATCAATCTCCGCCTCGCTCAGGTGACGGAAATGGACGTCAAAAGGCTCCACTTCTGTTTGCAGATGCCCATTCGCCGAATTAAACAACGCCAGTCCAGTATAGAAGGTGACGATATTGCCGCTGGCTTTGCGTAATTGCAGACGGGCATTTTCTTCCGTTAACGGTTTACCGGTGATTTCGCCATCAAGAACACATACCTGGTCTGAACCAATAATTAAATGATCCGGATAACGTGACGCCAGAGATTGCGCTTTTTCTTGTGCCAGTCGAAGCACCAACTGTCGCGGTGATTCGTCGCTGCGTGGGGTTTCGTCGACCTCTGGTGCTGCACATTCAAAAGAGATTTGCAGTTTTTCCAGAAGAGCGCGACGCCAGGGCGAAGTGGAGGCTAAAATAAGTTTAGGCATATTTTTTTCCATCAGATATAGCGTATTGATGATAGCCATTTTAAACTATGCGCTTCGTTTTGCAGGTTGATGTTCGTTATCAGCACTGAACGAAAATAAAGCAGTAACCCGCAATGTGTGCGAATTATTGGCAAAAGGCAACCACAGGCTGCCTTTTTCTTTGACTCTATGACGTTACAAAGTTAATATGCGCGCCCTATGCAAAAGGTAAAATTACCCCTGACTCTCGATCCGGTTCGTACGGCTCAAAAACGCCTTGATTACCAGGGTATCTATACTCCTGATCAGGTTGAGCGCGTCGCCGAATCCGTAGTCAGTGTGGACAGTGATGTGGAATGCTCCATGTCGTTCGCTATCGATAACCAACGTCTCGCAGTGTTAAACGGCGATGCGAAGGTGACGGTAACGCTCGAGTGTCAGCGTTGCGGGAAGCCGTTTACTCATCAGGTCTACACAACGTATTGTTTTAGTCCTGTGCGTTCAGACGAACAGGCTGAAGCACTGCCGGAAGCGTATGAACCGATTGAGGTTAACGAATTCGGTGAAATCGATCTGCTTGCAATGGTTGAAGATGAAATCATCCTCGCCTTGCCGGTAGTTCCGGTGCATGATTCTGAACACTGTGAAGTGTCCGAAGCGGACATGGTCTTTGGTGAACTGCCTGAAGAAGCGCAAAAGCCAAACCCATTTGCCGTATTAGCCAGCTTAAAGCGTAAGTAATTGGTGCTCCCCGTTGGATCGGGGATAAACCGTAATTGAGGAGTAAGGTCCATGGCCGTACAACAGAATAAACCAACCCGTTCCAAACGTGGCATGCGTCGTTCCCATGACGCGCTGACCGCAGTCACCAGCCTGTCTGTAGACAAAACTTCTGGTGAAAAACACCTGCGTCACCACATCACTGCCGACGGTTACTACCGCGGCCGCAAGGTCATCGCTAAGTAATCACGCGTCTGCGTGATGAAGCTTAGTGAGGATTTTCCCCAGGCAACTGGGGAAAGACCAAACCGGGCGGCGACGATACCTTGACACGTCTAACCCTGGCGTTAGATGTCATGGGAGGGGATTTTGGCCCTTCCGTGACAGTGCCTGCAGCATTGCAGGCACTGAATTCTAATTCGCAACTCACTCTTCTTTTAGTCGGCAATCCCGACGCCATCACGCCATTACTTGCTAAAGCTGACTTTGAACAACGTTCGCGTCTGCAGATTATTCCTGCGCAGTCAGTTATCGCCAGTGATGCCCGGCCTTCGCAAGCTATCCGCGCCAGTCGTGGGAGTTCAATGCGCGTGGCCCTGGAGCTGGTGAAAGAGGGTCGAGCGCAAGCCTGTGTCAGTGCCGGTAATACCGGGGCGCTGATGGGGCTGGCAAAATTATTACTCAAGCCCCTGGAGGGGATTGAGCGTCCGGCGCTGGTGACGGTATTACCGCATCAGCAAAAGGGCAAAACGGTGGTCCTCGATTTAGGGGCCAACGTCGATTGTGACAGTACAATGTTGGTGCAATTTGCCATTATGGGCTCAGTTCTGGCTGAAGAGGTGGTGGAAATTCCTAATCCTCGCGTGGCGTTGCTCAATATTGGTGAAGAAGAAGTAAAGGGTCTCGACAGTATTCGGGATGCCTCAGCGGTGCTTAAAACAATCCCTTCTATCAATTATATCGGCTATCTTGAAGCCAATGAGTTGTTAACTGGCAAGACAGATGTGCTGGTTTGTGATGGCTTTACAGGAAATGTCACATTAAAGACGATGGAAGGTGTTGTCAGGATGTTCCTTTCTCTGCTGAAATCTCAGGGTGAAGGGAAAAAACGGTCGTGGTGGCTACTGTTATTAAAGCGTTGGCTACAAAAGAGCCTGACGAGGCGATTCAGTCACCTCAACCCCGACCAGTATAACGGCGCCTGTCTGTTAGGATTGCGCGGCACGGTGATAAAAAGTCATGGTGCAGCCAATCAGCGAGCTTTTGCGGTCGCGATTGAACAGGCAGTGCAGGCGGTGCAGCGACAAGTTCCTCAGCGAATTGCCGCTCGCCTGGAATCTGTATACCCAGCTGGTTTTGAGCTGCTGGACGGTGGCAAAAGCGGAACTCTGCGGTAGCAGGACGCTGCCAGCGAACTCGCAGTTTGCAAGTGACGGTATATAACCGAAAAGTGACTGAGCGTACATGTATACGAAGATTATTGGTACTGGCAGCTATCTGCCCGAACAAGTGCGGACAAACGCCGATTTGGAAAAAATGGTGGACACCTCTGACGAGTGGATTGTCACTCGTACCGGTATCCGCGAACGCCACATTGCCGCGCCAAACGAAACCGTTTCAACCATGGGCTTTGAAGCGGCGACACGCGCAATTGAGATGGCGGGCATTGAGAAAGACCAGATTGGCCTGATCGTTGTGGCAACGACTTCTGCTACGCACGCTTTCCCGAGCGCAGCTTGTCAGATTCAAAGCATGTTGGGCATTAAAGGTTGCCCGGCATTTGACGTTGCAGCAGCCTGCGCAGGTTTCACCTATGCATTAAGCGTAGCCGATCAATACGTGAAATCTGGGGCGGTGAAGTATGCTCTGGTCGTCGGTTCCGATGTACTGGCGCGCACCTGCGATCCAACAGATCGTGGGACTATTATTATTTTTGGCGATGGCGCGGGCGCTGCGGTGCTGGCTGCCTCTGAAGAGCCGGGAATCATCTCCACCCATCTGCATGCCGACGGTAGCTATGGTGAGTTGCTGACGCTGCCTAATGCTGACCGTGTGAATCCAGAGAATTCAATTCATCTGACGATGGCGGGCAACGAAGTCTTCAAGGTTGCGGTAACAGAACTGGCGCACATCGTTGATGAGACGCTGGCGGCGAATAATCTTGACCGTTCTCAACTGGACTGGCTGGTTCCGCATCAGGCTAACCTGCGTATTATCAGTGCAACGGCGAAAAAACTCGGTATGTCGATGGACAATGTCGTGGTGACGCTGGATCGCCACGGTAATACCTCTGCGGCCTCTGTCCCGTGCGCTCTGGATGAAGCTGTACGCGACGGGCGCATTAAGCCGGGGCAGTTGGTTCTGCTTGAAGCCTTTGGCGGTGGATTCACCTGGGGCTCCGCGCTGGTTCGTTTCTAGGATAAGGATTAAAACATGACGCAATTTGCATTTGTGTTCCCTGGACAGGGTTCTCAAACCGTTGGAATGCTGGCTGATATGGCGGCGAGCTATCCAATTGTCGAAGAAACGTTTGCTGAAGCTTCTGCGGCGCTGGGCTACGACCTGTGGGCGCTGACCCAGCAGGGGCCAGCTGAAGAACTGAATAAAACCTGGCAAACCCAGCCAGCGCTGTTGACTGCATCTGTTGCGCTGTATCGCGTATGGCAGCAGCAGGGCGGTAAAGCACCGGCAATGATGGCTGGTCACAGCCTGGGGGAATACTCCGCGCTGGTTTGCGCTGGTGTGATTGATTTCGCTGATGCGGTGCGTCTGGTTGAGATGCGCGGCAAGTTCATGCAAGAAGCCGTACCGGAAGGAACGGGCGCTATGGCGGCAATCATCGGTCTGGATGATGCGTCTATTGCGAAAGCGTGTGAAGAAGCTGCAGAAGGTCAGGTCGTTTCTCCGGTAAACTTTAACTCTCCGGGACAGGTGGTTATTGCCGGTCATAAAGAAGCAGTTGAGCGTGCTGGCGCTGCCTGTAAAGCTGCGGGCGCAAAACGCGCTCTACCGTTACCAGTGAGCGTACCGTCTCACTGTGCGCTGATGAAACCAGCAGCCGACAAACTGGCAGTAGAATTAGCGAAAATCACCTTTAACGCACCAACAGTTCCTGTTGTGAATAACGTTGATGTGAAATGCGAAACCAATGGTGATGCCATCCGTGACGCACTGGTACGTCAGTTGTATAACCCGGTTCAGTGGACGAAGTCTGTTGAATACATGGCAGCGCAAGGCGTAGAACATCTCTATGAAGTCGGCCCGGGCAAAGTGCTTACTGGCCTGACGAAACGCATTGTCGACACCCTGACCGCCTCGGCGCTGAACGAACCTTCAGCGATGGCAGCGGCGCTCGAGCTTTAAAAGAGGAAAATCATGAATTTTGAAGGAAAAATCGCACTGGTAACCGGTGCAAGCCGCGGAATTGGCCGCGCAATTGCTGAAACGCTCGCAGCCCGTGGCGCGAAAGTTATTGGCACAGCGACCAGTGAAAATGGCGCTCAGGCGATCAGTGATTATTTAGGTGCCAACGGCAAAGGTCTGATGTTGAATGTGACCGACCCGGCATCTATCGAATCTGTTCTGGAAAAAATTCGCGCAGAATTTGGTGAAGTGGATATCCTGGTCAATAATGCCGGTATCACTCGTGATAACCTGTTAATGCGAATGAAAGATGAAGAGTGGAACGATATTATCGAAACCAACCTTTCATCTGTTTTCCGTCTGTCAAAAGCGGTAATGCGCGCTATGATGAAAAAGCGTCATGGTCGTATTATCACTATCGGTTCTGTGGTTGGTACCATGGGAAATGGCGGTCAGGCCAACTACGCTGCGGCGAAAGCGGGCTTGATCGGCTTCAGTAAATCACTGGCGCGCGAAGTTGCGTCACGCGGTATTACTGTAAACGTTGTTGCTCCGGGCTTTATTGAAACGGACATGACACGTGCGCTGAGCGATGACCAGCGTGCGGGTATCCTGGCGCAGGTTCCTGCGGGTCGCCTCGGCGGCGCACAGGAAATCGCCAACGCGGTTGCATTCCTGGCATCCGACGAAGCAGCTTACATCACGGGTGAAACTTTGCATGTGAACGGCGGGATGTACATGGTCTGACCGCGATTTGCACAAAATGCTCATGTTGCGCGCAGTCTGCGTGGTTATGAGTAATAATTAGTGCAAAATGATTTGCGTTATTGGGGGGTAAGGCCTCAAAATAACGTAAAATCGTGGTAAGACCTGCCGGGATTTAGTTGCAAATTTTTCAACATTTTATACACTACGAAAACCATCGCGAAAGCGAGTTTTGATAGGAAATTTAAGAGTATGAGCACTATCGAAGAACGCGTTAAGAAAATTATCGGCGAACAGCTGGGCGTTAAGCAGGAAGAAGTTACCAACAATGCTTCTTTCGTTGAAGACCTGGGCGCGGATTCTCTTGACACCGTTGAGCTGGTAATGGCTCTGGAAGAAGAGTTTGATACTGAGATTCCGGACGAAGAAGCTGAGAAAATCACCACCGTTCAGGCTGCCATTGATTACATCAACGGCCACCAGGCGTAAGTGAACATCTCCAGGCGGTCGTTCGACCGCCTGAGTTTTATCTTTTTGTCCCACTAGAATCATTTTTTCCCTCCCTGGAGGACAAACGTGTCTAAGCGTCGTGTAGTTGTGACCGGACTGGGCATGTTGTCTCCTGTCGGCAATACCGTAGAGTCTACCTGGAAAGCTCTGCTTGCCGGTCAGAGTGGCATCAGCCTAATCGACCATTTCGATACTAGCGCCTATGCAACGAAATTTGCTGGCTTAGTAAAGGATTTTAACTGTGAGGACATTATCTCGCGCAAAGAACAGCGCAAGATGGATGCCTTCATTCAATATGGAATTGTCGCTGGCGTTCAGGCCATGCAGGATTCTGGCCTTGAAATAACGGAAGAGAACGCAACCCGCATTGGTGCCGCAATTGGCTCCGGGATTGGCGGCCTCGGACTGATCGAAGAAAACCACACATCTCTGATGAACGGTGGTCCACGTAAGATCAGCCCATTCTTCGTTCCGTCAACGATTGTGAACATGGTGGCAGGTCATCTGACTATCATGTATGGCCTGCGTGGCCCAAGCATCTCTATCGCGACCGCCTGTACTTCCGGCGTGCACAACATTGGCCATGCTGCGCGTATTATCGCGTATGGCGATGCTGACGTGATGGTTGCAGGTGGCGCAGAGAAAGCCAGTACGCCGCTGGGCGTTGGTGGTTTTGGCGCGGCACGTGCATTATCTACCCGCAATGATAACCCGCAAGCGGCGAGCCGCCCGTGGGATAAAGAGCGTGATGGTTTCGTACTGGGCGATGGTGCCGGTATGCTGGTACTTGAAGAGTACGAACACGCGAAAAAACGCGGTGCGAAAATTTACGCTGAACTCGTCGGCTTTGGTATGAGCAGCGATGCTTATCATATGACGTCACCGCCAGAAAATGGCGCAGGCGCAGCTCTGGCGATGGCAAATGCTCTGCGTGATGCAGGCATTGAAGCGAGTCAGATTGGCTACGTTAACGCG
Organism: Escherichia sp. WS568; assembly: GCF_046486085.1. Lineage (NCBI taxonomy): Bacteria > Pseudomonadati > Pseudomonadota > Gammaproteobacteria > Enterobacterales > Enterobacteriaceae > Escherichia > Escherichia sp. WS568. The sequence continues at coordinate 144,212 of NZ_JBJQMC010000008.1, read as the reverse complement.
CACGGTACTTCTACGCCGGCTGGCGATAAAGCTGAAGCGCAGGCGGTGAAAACCATCTTCGGTGAAGCTGCAAGCCGTGTGTTGGTAAGCTCCACGAAATCTATGACCGGTCACCTGTTAGGTGCGGCGGGTGCAGTAGAATCTATCTACTCCATCCTGGCGCTGCGCGATCAGGCTGTTCCGCCAACCATCAACCTGGATAACCCGGATGAAGGTTGCGATCTGGATTTCGTACCGCACGAAGCGCGCCAGGTAAGCGGAATGGAATACACGCTGTGTAACTCCTTCGGCTTCGGTGGCACTAATGGTTCTTTGATCTTTAAAAAGATCTAAGTTGTCATTTCCCACCCTTATAAAAGGTCCGCTTGCGGGCCTTTTTTCTTAGCTTTTATTCCGACTTGTTCCGTAGTGAACATGCTGCCACACTAACAATTCTCTGATAAGGAGCCGGTATGTTCTTAATTAACGGTCATAAGCAGGAATCGCTGGCAGTAAGCGATCGGGCAACGCAGTTTGGTGATGGTTGTTTTACCACCGCCAGAGTTATCGACGGTAAAGTCAGTTTGTTATCGGCGCATATCCAGCGACTACAGGATGCTTGTCAGCGGTTGATGATTTCCTGTGACTTCTGGCCTCAGCTTGAACTAGAGATGAAAACGCTGGCAGCAGAACAGCAAAATGGTGTGCTGAAAGTGGTGATCAGTCGCGGTAGTGGCGGGCGAGGATACAGCACATTGAACAGCGGACCGGCAACGCGGATTCTCTCCGTTACGGTTTATCCCGCACATTACGACCGTTTGCGTAACGAGGGGATGACGTTGGCGCTAAGCCCGGTGCGGCTGGGGCGCAATCCTCATCTGGCAGGTATTAAACATCTTAATCGGCTTGAGCAAGTATTGATCCGCTCTCATCTTGAGCAGACAAACGCTGATGAGGCGCTGGTCCTTGACAGCGAAGGGTGGGTTACGGAATGCTGTGCGGCTAATTTGTTCTGGCGGAAGGGCAACGTAGTTTATACGCCGCGACTGGATCAGGCAGGTGTTAACGGCATTATGCGACAATTCTGTATCCGTTTACTGGCACAATCCTCTTATCAGCTTGTCGAAGTGCAAGCCTCGCTGGAGGAGGCGTTGCAGGCAGATGAGATGGTTATTTGTAATGCGTTAATGCCAGTGATGCCCGTACGTGCCTGTGGCGATGTCTCCTTTTCGTCAGCAACGTTATATGAATATTTAGCCCCACTTTGTGAGCGCCCGAATTAGTCATGAAAAAAGTGTTATTGATTATCTTGTTATTGCTGGTGGTACTGGGTATCGCCGCTGGTGTGGGCGTCTGGAAGGTTCGCCATCTTGCCGACAGCAAATTGCTTATCAAAGAAGAGACGATATTTACCCTGAAGGCTGGGACCGGACGTCTGGCGCTCGGTGAACAGCTTTATGCCGATAAGATCATCAATCGCCCACGGGTTTTCCAATGGCTGCTGCGTATCGAACCGGATCTTTCTCACTTTAAAGCCGGGACTTACCGCTTTACACCGCAGATGACCGTGCGCGAGATGCTGAAATTGCTGGAAAGCGGTAAAGAAGCACAGTTCCCTCTGCGACTGGTAGAAGGGATGCGTCTGAGCGATTACCTCAAGCAATTGCGTGAGGCCCCGTATATCAAGCATACGCTGAGCGACGATAAGTACGCCACCGTAGCGCAGGCACTTGAACTGGAAAACCCAGAGTGGATTGAAGGTTGGTTCTGGCCAGACACCTGGATGTATACCGCCAATACCACCGATGTCGCGTTACTCAAGCGAGCGCACAAGAAAATGGTGAAAGCGGTCGATAGCGCCTGGGAAGGGCGTGCGGACGGTCTGCCCTATAAAGATAAAAACCAGCTGGTGACGATGGCATCAATTATCGAAAAAGAAACCGCCGTTGCCAGTGAACGCGATCAGGTTGCCTCGGTATTTATCAACCGGTTACGCATTGGTATGCGCCTGCAGACCGACCCGACCGTGATTTACGGGATGGGAGAGCGTTATAATGGCAAACTTTCTCGTGCAGACCTGGAAACGCCGACAGCGTATAACACCTATACCATTACCGGTTTGCCGCCAGGTGCAATAGCTACGCCGGGGGCGGATTCGCTGAAGGCTGCTGCGCATCCGGCAAAAACGCCGTATCTCTATTTTGTGGCCGATGGTAAAGGTGGTCACACGTTTAATACCAATCTTGCCAGTCATAACAAGTCTGTGCAGGATTATCTGAAAGTGCTTAAGGAAAAAAATGCGCAGTAAGTATATCGTCATTGAGGGGCTGGAAGGCGCAGGCAAAACTACCGCGCGTAACGTGGTGGTTGAGACGCTCGAGCAACTGGGTATCCGCGACATGGTTTTCACTCGGGAACCTGGCGGTACGCAACTTGCCGAAAAGTTAAGAAGCCTGGTGCTGGATATCAAATCGGTAGGCGATGAAGTCATTACCGATAAAGCCGAAGTTCTGATGTTTTATGCCGCGCGCGTTCAACTGGTAGAAACGGTCATCAAACCAGCGCTGGCTAACGGCACTTGGGTGATTGGCGATCGCCACGATCTCTCCACTCAGGCGTATCAGGGCGGCGGACGTGGTATTGACCAACATATGCTGGCAACATTGCGTGATGCTGTTCTCGGGGATTTTCGCCCCGACTTAACGCTCTATCTCGATGTTACCCCGGAAGTTGGCTTAAAACGTGCGCGTGCTCGCGGCGAGCTGGATCGTATTGAGCAAGAGTCTTTCGATTTCTTTAATCGCACCCGCGCCCGCTATCTGGAACTGGCAGCACAAGATAAAAGCATTCATACCATTGATGCCACCCAGCCGCTGGAGTCCGTGATGGATGCAATCCGCACTACCGTGACCAATTGGGTGAAGGAGTTGGACGCATGAGATGGTATCCATGGTTACGACCTGATTTCGAAAAACTGGTAGCCAGCTATCAGGCCGGAAGAGGTCACCATGCGCTACTCATTCAGGCGTTACCGGGTATGGGCGAGGATGCTTTAATCTACGCCCTGAGCCGTTATTTACTCTGCCAACAACCGCAGGGCCACAAAAGTTGCGGTCACTGTCGTGGATGTCAGTTGATGCAGGCTGGTACGCATCCCGATTATTACACCCTGGCTCCCGAGAAAGGGAAAAATGCGCTGGGCATTGATGCGGTACGTGAAGTCACCGAAAAGTTAAATGAGCACGCACGTTTAGGTGGTGCGAAAGTTGTCTGGGTAACCGATGCTGCCTTACTGACCGACGCCGCGGCTAACGCATTGCTGAAAACGCTTGAAGAGCCACCAGCAGAAACCTGGTTTTTCCTGGCTACCCGCGAGCCTGAACGTTTACTGGCAACATTACGTAGTCGTTGTCGGTTACATTACCTTGCGCCGCCGCCGGAACAGTACGCCGTGACCTGGCTTTCACGCGAAGTGACAATGTCACAGGATGCATTACTTGCCGCATTGCGCTTAAGCGCCGGTTCGCCTGGCGCGGCACTGGCGTTGTTTCAGGGAGATAACTGGCAGGCTCGTGAAACATTGTGTCAGGCGTTGGCATATAGCGTGCCATCGGGCGACTGGTATTCGCTGCTGGCGGCCCTTAATCATGAACAAGCTCCGGCGCGTTTACACTGGCTGGCAACGTTGCTGATGGATGCGCTAAAACGCCATCATGGCGCTGCGCAGGTGACCAATGTTGATGTGCCGGGCCTGGTCGTCGAACTGGCAAACCATCTATCTCCCTCGCGCCTGCAGGCTATACTGGGGGATGTTTGCCACATTCGTGAACAGTTAATGTCTGTCACAGGCATCAACCGCGAGCTTCTCATCACCGATCTTTTACTGCGTATTGAGCATTACCTGCAACCGGGCGTTGTGCTACCGGTTCCTCATCTTTAAGAGAGACATCATGTTTTTAGTCGACTCACACTGCCATCTCGATGGTCTGGATTATGAATCTTTGCATAAGGACGTGGATGACGTTCTGGCGAAAGCCGCCGCACGCGATGTGAAATTTTGTCTGGCAGTCGCCACAACATTACCGGGTTATTTACACATGCGGGATCTGGTAGGCGAACGTGACAACGTCGTATTTTCTTGTGGCGTGCATCCACTCAACCAGAATGATCCCTACGATGTAGAAGATTTACGCCGTCTGGCGGCAGAAGAGGGCGTTGTTGCGCTGGGTGAAACCGGGCTGGATTATTATTACACGCCGGAAACTAAAGTACGTCAGCAAGAGTCCTTCATCCATCATATCCAGATTGGTCGTGAACTGAACAAGCCGGTTATCGTCCACACCCGTGACGCCCGCGCCGATACGCTGGCAATTCTGCGCGAAGAAAAAGTGACGGATTGCGGTGGCGTACTACACTGTTTTACAGAGGATAGAGAAACGGCGGGTAAATTACTGGATCTCGGATTTTACATCTCCTTTTCCGGCATTGTGACCTTCCGTAATGCGGAGCAACTGCGCGATGCTGCGCGTTATGTCCCCCTGGATCGGTTACTGGTGGAAACTGACTCACCTTACCTTGCGCCGGTACCGCATCGAGGAAAAGAGAATCAACCTGCGATGGTTCGTGACGTTGCAGAATACATGGCTGTGTTGAAAGGTGTTGCCGTTGAAGAACTGGCGCAGGTAACCACCGATAACTTCGCCCGTCTGTTTCACATCGACGCTTCCCGCCTTCAATCCATCCGTTGAATGAGTTTTTTTAAAGCTCGTAATTAATGGCTAAAACGAGTAAAGTTCACCGCCGAAAATTGGGCGGTGAATAACCACGTTTGAAATATTGTGACATATGTTTTGTCAAAATGTGCAACTTCTCCAATGATCTGAAGTTGAAACGTGATAGCCGTCAAACAAATCGGCACTGAATTATTTTACTCTGTGTAATAAATAAAGGGCGCTTAGATGCCCTGTACACGGCGAGGCTCTCCCCCCTTGCCACGCGTGAGAACGTAAAAAAAGCACCCATACTCAGGAGCACTCTCAATTATGTTTAAGAATGCATTTGCTAACCTGCAAAAGGTCGGTAAATCGCTGATGCTGCCGGTATCCGTACTGCCTATCGCAGGTATTCTGCTGGGCGTCGGTTCCGCGAATTTCAGCTGGCTGCCCGCCGTTGTATCGCATGTTATGGCAGAAGCAGGCGGTTCCGTCTTTGCAAACATGCCACTGATTTTTGCGATCGGTGTCGCCCTCGGCTTTACCAATAACGATGGCGTATCCGCGCTGGCCGCAGTTGTTGCCTATGGCATCATGGTTAAAACCATGGCCGTGGTTGCGCCACTGGTACTGCATTTACCTGCTGAAGAAATTGCCTCTAAACACCTGGCGGATACTGGCGTACTCGGGGGGATTATCTCCGGTGCGATCGCAGCGTACATGTTTAACCGTTTCTACCGTATTAAGCTGCCTGAGTATCTTGGCTTCTTTGCCGGTAAACGCTTTGTGCCGATCATTTCTGGCCTGGCTGCCATCTTTACTGGCGTTGTGCTGTCCTTCATTTGGCCGCCGATTGGTTCTGCAATCCAGACCTTCTCTCAGTGGGCTGCTTACCAGAACCCGGTAGTTGCGTTTGGCATTTACGGTTTCATCGAACGTTGCCTGGTACCGTTTGGTCTGCACCACATCTGGAACGTACCTTTCCAGATGCAAATTGGTGAATACACCAACGCAGCAGGTCAGGTTTTCCACGGCGACATTCCGCGTTATATGGCGGGTGACCCGACTGCGGGTAAACTGTCTGGTGGCTTCCTGTTCAAAATGTACGGTCTGCCAGCTGCCGCAATTGCTATCTGGCACTCTGCTAAACCAGAAAACCGCGCGAAAGTGGGCGGTATTATGATCTCCGCGGCGCTGACCTCGTTCCTGACCGGTATCACCGAGCCGATCGAGTTCTCCTTCATGTTCGTTGCGCCGATCCTGTACATCATCCACGCGATTCTGGCAGGCCTGGCATTCCCAATCTGTATTCTTTTGGGGATGCGTGACGGTACGTCGTTCTCGCACGGTCTGATCGACTTCATCGTTCTGTCTGGTAACAGCAGCAAACTGTGGCTGTTCCCGATCGTCGGTATCGGTTATGCGATTGTTTACTACACCATCTTCCGCGTGCTGATTAAAGCACTGGATCTGAAAACGCCGGGTCGTGAAGACGCGACTGAAGACGCAAAAGCGACAGGTACCAGCGAAATGGCACCGGCTCTGGTTGCTGCATTTGGTGGTAAAGAAAACATTACTAACCTCGACGCATGTATTACCCGTCTGCGCGTCAGCGTTGCTGATGTGTCTAAAGTGGATCAGGCTGGCCTGAAGAAACTGGGCGCAGCGGGCGTAGTGGTTGCTGGTTCTGGTGTTCAGGCGATTTTCGGTACTAAATCCGATAACCTGAAAACCGAGATGGATGAGTACATCCGTAACCACTAATCCGTAAGACGTTGGGGAGACTAAGGCAGCCAGATGGCTGCCTTTTTTACAGGTGTTATTCAGAATTGATACGTGCCGGTAATGCTGAAATTACGCGGTGCGCCGTAGACGATAGAACCTTCCACGTTGGTATCGTAGGTTTTGTCGAACAGGTTATTGACGTTCCCCTGTAACGAGAAGTTTTTCGTCACCTGGTAGCGGGTGAAGAGATCCACCAGCGCGTAGCTACCTTGCTCGGCGCGGAAGGTGCCATACGGTGTCACGGTGTCGGTATACACGCGATTTTGCCAGTTAACACCACCGCCGACCGTCAACTCTAGCATGACAGGCAACCGATAGCTGGTGAACATTTTAATCGTGGAGCGTGGCAGATTAGGATTAACGGCGTTTCCTTCGTTATCCTCTGCAATATAGCGCGTTGCGCCAAACGTCAGCTGCCAGTTGTCGGTAATTGCGCCGTTGAGTTCAAATTCCACACCTTTACTGACTGTCCCATCCACCGCTTTATAGGCGGTTTCGCCGTTGCTGCCGGGGATAGGTGTACCGGTGGACTGAGCGACATTATCCTGCTCAATACGGAAGATGGCTAACGTGGTGGTCAGACGGCTATTCATCCAGTCCGATTTCAGACCCAACTCGTAGTTGTTACCGGTGATTGGAGTCAGATATTTACCTGAACTGTCACGATCATTTTGCGGCTGGAAAATAGAGGTATAGCTGGCGTAGGTCGACCAGTTGTCATTGATGTCAAACACCAGACCAGCATAAGGCGTGGTGTGGTTTTTCTCCATGCTGTAAGTCAGCGTATCAACCCGCCAGTTGGTATAACGAGCGCCGAGGATCAGATGCAGCGGATCGGCAAGGGTGACACGAGTGGCAGCATATAACGATTTCATATGTGTGGTATCGTCCTGCGCCAGGCTCTGTGGTGACCAGTCGGTTTGTGGGAAATTGCCATTAAAGTTGTAGAAACTGCCAATTTCATCCGGGAAGATGTTGGCCCATGAACTGAAGTAACGATTGTTTTGTTTGCTGTAACTGCCACCAAACATTAGATTGTGCTGACGACCAAACAATTCATAACTACCGTCAGCGAACAAATCCAGCGCATCAACTTTACGTTTGCCGCTGTTCCAACCGGTGCCGCCGACATAATCAAAACCAGGTCCATAATTACTGTATGGCCCAACCAGCATACCATCCGCTTTGTTTACATAGGCATCGACATACATCATTTTGCTGTCAAATTCGACTTCAGAGTGGGTGGCATTCAGCGTCGCTTGCCAGGTATCAGCAAACCGCTGCTTCAGGGTCATAAAGACCTTGTTGATCTCTTTATCGTTGTACGCCCAGTCAGGTGCGGTACTGCGTGCGCGATCGTAACTGTTGCTGCTGCCATCAGTATTCCAGCGCGGTAAACCGCCCCAGGTTGGGCTATTAACATCAATACGCTGATATTCGTAACCGGCTGAAAGCATCGTAAGATCGCCTAAATCAGCATCGACAATGCCGGAGAAGAAGGTCTTTTCACTGTTGTAGCGGTCCAGCCATGAGTCGTTATTCTGGTAGCCGCCGACAATTCGTGCGCGGATTTTACCATCTTCGGTGAGTGGGCTTTGTAAATCCGCCACATACCGTTCTTTGTTCCAGCTACCGTATTCCGCCGAGACATCGCCTTTAAATTCACGACTGGTCGCGTGTTTTCGAACCATATTAATTGCCGCAGATGGATTACCCGTCCCGGTCATGAGGCCTGTCGCGCCACGCACTACTTCTACGCGTTCAAACAGTGCCATATCAGAAAGTGCGTCGCCCAGATTCCAGCGCGATTCAAAATAGGTGGGGATACCATCAACCATATAGTTATCGATCTGGAATCCGCGGGAATAATAAAGAGCACGATCGGAATCCGCCTGACTTTTGCTGATCCCCAGCGTGTTTTCCATCACTTCGCCCAGCGTTTGTAACTGCTGATCTTCCATCCGCTGCTGGCTAACAATAGTGACCGACTGAGGAATATCACGTTGAGTCATCTGCATTTTTGTACCCGCAGAGGTAGACGTTACGTTGTAATCATTTTCGCCATCATCTGGGGCTGTGGCTGAACCCTCAACAATCACCGTTTCTTCAGTGACTGGTGCAGCAAAAGCGGCGGAAGGTAATAGTGCCAGTGCTATGCAACCGGCAAGGAGTGACGATTTGATGATAGCTTGATGTTGATTATCCCTGTTAAATTGTGTCGAAAGCATTTGAAATCTCTTGGTTTATGTTGGCGTCAGGCTCATGCCGGAGCAGGGTGATGAGCGGTTATATTTAGTGTGCGAATAATTTTGTATGTAAATGCAAATGAGAAATATACGCATTCATATTTAGTGTGTAAACCAAACAGAGAATGTCTTTTCAGCGCATTCGCAGGCAGAAATGGGAATAATGGCGATATATACGGCAGCAAAACGATTTTTTGCTTAAGAAATCGTGAGTTAAGGTTGAAAGAGCAGGTTTAACTCGACCATACTCTATACTCGCAGTGTGGCGCGGCGTAGCATGGCGCAACGCATGGCTATTTGAAAAAGGAAAATGTCGTGGCAGAAGAAACTATATTCAGCAAAATTATTCGTCGTGAGATCCCCTCCGATATCGTCTACCAGGATGATCTGGTAACGGCGTTTCGCGATATTTCGCCGCAAGCGCCAACGCATATTCTGATCATTCCGAATATCCTCATTCCGACTGTGAACGACGTGTCTGCTGAGCATGAGCAGGCGCTGGGACGCATGATCACCGTAGCGGCAAAAATTGCTGAGCAAGAAGGTATTGCCGAAGATGGCTATCGTCTGATCATGAACACCAACCGCCACGGCGGACAAGAGGTTTACCACATCCATATGCACTTGTTGGGTGGCCGTCCGCTTGGACCAATGCTGGCGCATAAAGGTCTGTAACGATGAGAAAAGGATGCTTTGGGCTGGTGTCTCTGGCGTTGTTAGTGCTGTTGGGCTGTCGTTCACATCCGGAAATTCCGGTGAATGATGAGCAATCGCTGGTGATGGAGTCATCTTTATTGGCTGCGGGCATCAGTGCAGAAAAGCCCGTCCTTTCGACATCTGATATTCAACCTTCAGCATCCTCAACGCTTTATAACGAAAGGCAAGAACCCGTTACCGTTCATTATCGTTTTTACTGGTATGACGCCAGAGGGCTGGAGATGCATCCTCTGGAAAGGCCACGCAGCGTTACCATTCCCGCACATTCGGCGGTCACGCTGTACGGCAGCGCCAATTTTCTGGGGGCGCACAAAGTCAGACTTTATCTATATTTGTAAGGGGTGAATCTTGATGACAAAAATGAGTCGCTACGCCTTGATTACCGCGCTGGCGATGTTTCTCGCCGGGTGTGTGGGGCAACGTGAACCTGCGCCGGTAGAAGAAGTGAAACCAGCGCCGGAACAACCAGCCGAGCCGCAACAGCCTGTCCCCACAGTGCCATCGGTGCCGACGATACCGCAGCAGCCAGGCCCAATTGAGCACGAAGATCAAACTGCACCGCCTGCGCCGCATATTCGCCATTATGACTGGAATGGCGCAATGCAGCCGATGGTCAGTAAGATGCTTGGGGCTGATGGCGTGACTGCGGGTAGCGTCCTGCTGGTTGATAGCGTTAACAACCGTACTAACGGTTCGCTGAATGCCGCAGAAGCGACCGAAACGCTGCGAAATGCGCTGGCTAATAACGGTAAATTTACCCTGGTTTCCGCCCAGCAGCTGTCGATGGCTAAGCAACAATTAGGTTTGTCGCCGCAGGACAGTTTAGGCACCCGTAGTAAAGCCATAGGCATTGCCCGCAATGTTGGCGCTCATTACGTGCTGTACTCCAGCGCCTCTGGCAACGTTAACGCTCCGACCCTACAAATGCAGCTGATGCTGGTGCAGACGGGCGAAATTATCTGGTCAGGTAAAGGTGCCGTTTCGCAGCAATAATCCCCTCACGCGCGACGAATTGCTGTCGCGCTTTTTCCCGCAGTTTCATCCCGTCACGACGTTTAATAGTGGGCTTAGTGGCGGGAGTTTTCTCATTGAACATCAGGGCCAGCGTTTTGTTGTGCGTCAGCCGCACGATCCTGATGCGCCGCAGTCCGCGTTCTTGCGCCAGTATCGGGCTTTATCACAACTACCCGCATGCATTGCACCGAAGCCGCATTTATATCTCCGTGACTGGATGGTAGTCGACTATCTGCCCGGCGAGGTAAAAACGTATTTGCCGGATACTAACGAACTGGCAGGCTTGCTGTATTATCTACATCAACAACCGCGTTTTGGCTGGCGAATAACGCTGTTGCCGTTACTGGAACTGTACTGGCAGCAAAGCGATCCGGCGCGGCGGACAGTGGGTTGGCTGCGAAGGTTAAAACGTCTGCACAAAGCGCGGGAACCACGGCCTTTACGCTTAAGTCCATTGCATATGGATGTCCACGCCGGAAATTTAGTGCATAGCGCGTCAGGGTTAAAACTCATCGACTGGGAGTATGCCGGAGATGGTGATATCGCGCTGGAACTGGCGGCGGTCTGGGTGGAAAATACTGACCAGCACCGGCAATTGGTCAATGACTATGCCACTCGCGCGAAGATTTATCCGGCGCAATTATGGCGTCAGGTCAGGCGATGGTTTCCCTGGCTGCTGATGCTCAAAGCAGGGTGGTTTGAGTACCGCTGGCGACAAACCGGCGATCAACAATTTATCAGGCTGGCCGATGACACCTGGCGGCAGCTATTAATAAAACAATAAGGAGAGCAGTGTGGGTCCAGTAATGTTGGATGTCGAAGGTTACGAACTGGACGCGGAAGAGCGTGAAATACTGGCGCATCCGCTGGTGGGAGGGCTGATTCTCTTTACGCGTAACTATCATGATCCTGCCCAGTTACGTGAACTGGTGCGCCAGATCCGCGCAGCTTCGCGCAATCATCTGGTGGTGGCGGTTGATCAGGAAGGTGGACGCGTGCAGCGTTTTCGTGAAGGTTTTACCCGCTTGCCAGCGGCACAATCATTTGCTGCGCTGTTGGGAATGGAAGAAGGCGGAAAACTGGCGCAAGAGGCAGGTTGGTTGATGGCCAGCGAAATGATTGCTATGGATATTGATATCAGCTTTGCGCCAGTGCTGGACGTCGGGCATATCAGCGCGGCGATTGGCGAGCGTTCTTATCATGCCGATCCCGAAAAAGCCCTGGCAATTGCCAGCCGGTTTATTGATGGTATGCATGAAGCCGGAATGAAAACTACCGGGAAACACTTCCCAGGTCACGGTGCAGTAACGGCAGACTCACACAAAGAAACACCGTGCGACCCACGTCCGCAAGCGGAGATTCGCGCTAAAGATATGTCGGTCTTCAGTTCCTTAATCCGCGAAAATAAACTCGACGCCATTATGCCTGCGCATGTGATCTACAGTGATGTTGATCCGCGTCCGGCGAGCGGTTCTCCCTACTGGCTGAAAACCGTTTTGCGTCAGGAATTGGGTTTTGACGGCGTGATTTTCTCTGACGATTTATCGATGGAAGGCGCAGCGATTATGGGCAGTTATGCCGAGCGTGGACAGGCATCACTGGATGCAGGTTGCGATATGATCCTGGTCTGCAATAATCGTAAAGGGGCCGTCAGCGTGTTAGATAATCTGTCACCGATCAAGGCAGAACGTGTTACACGTTTGTATCATAAAGGTTCATTTTCGCGACAGGAACTGATGGACTCGGCTCGCTGGAAAGCGATCAGCGCCCGTCTGAATCAGTTACATGAACGCTGGCAGGAAGAGAAGGCAGGTCATTAACCCTGGCTTATGTGAGGAAGCGATGATTATCTATTTGCACGGTTTTGACTCTAACAGTCCGGGTAACCACGAGAAAGTCTTACAATTGCAGTTTATTGACCCGGATGTACGGCTAATAAGCTACAGTACGCGGCATCCGAAACATGATATGCAGCATTTGCTCAAAGAAGTGGACAAAATGTTGCAACTGAACGTCGACGAGCGCCCGCTCATTTGTGGTGTTGGTCTGGGCGGTTATTGGGCTGAGCGGATTGGTTTTCTCTGTGATATCCGCCAGGTGATCTTCAACCCCAATTTGTTCCCTTATGAGAACATGGAAGGGAAGATTGATCGCCCGGAAGAGTATGCCGATATTGCCACTAAGTGTGTGACCAACTTCCGTGAGAAGAATCGCGATCGTTGCCTGGTGATTTTGTCGCGTAATGATGAAGCGCTTAACAGCCAGCGGACATCTGAAGAGTTGCATCATTATTACGAGATTGTCTGGGACGAAGAGCAGACGCACAAATTCAAGAATATCTCCCCGCATTTACAGCGCATTAAAGCGTTCAAAACCCTCGGGTAAATGCCCTCGTCGCATCAGGTAACCTTGCCGGTACCTGATGCGCTCCGGATTCTGTGGGTCGGATAAGGCGTTCACGCCGCATCCGACAGTCGAGCATCAATGCCTGATGCGCTTCTTATCAGGCCTACCAAACGCCCTCCATACACACCTCACTCTATATCATTCTCACAAATCAGCTCAAATAATAAACAACAAACTCTGTTTTTTGATCTCACCCGGTAAAGTCGCCTATCTTTTCAGCAACAAAACTTGATTAACATCAATTTTGGTATGACCAATGCACCATTCATGTTATTCTCATTAGCGAAGAACATTTTCATTGCTGTAACCTGTTGTTAATTAAGAGCTATGTTAATAACTATTAGTTAACAATTGGTTAATAAATTTAAGGGGGTCACGTTGACTACGCCATTGAAAAAAATTGTGATTGTCGGCGGCGGTGCTGGTGGGCTGGAAATGGCGACACAGCTGGGACATAAGCAGGGACGCAAGAAAAAAGCCAAAATTACGCTGGTCGATCGTAACCACAGCCACTTGTGGAAACCGCTGCTGCACGAAGTGGCGACTGGCTCGCTTGATGAAGGCGTCGATGCGTTGAGCTATCTGGCCCATGCGCGCAATCATGGTTTCCAGTTCCAGCTGGGTTCCGTCATTGATATCGATCGTGAAGCGAAAACAATCACTATTGCAGAACTGCGCGACGAAAAAGGTGAATTGCTGGTTCCGGAACGTAAAATCGCCTATGACACCCTGGTAATGGCGCTGGGTAGCACCTCTAACGATTTCAATACGCCAGGTGTCAAAGAGAACTGCATTTTCCTCGATAACCCGCACCAGGCGCGTCGCTTCCACCAGGAGATGCTGAATCTGTTTCTGAAATACTCCGCCAACCTGGGCGCGAATGGCAAAGTGAACATTGCGATTGTCGGCGGCGGCGCGACGGGTGTAGAACTCTCCGCTGAATTGCACAACGCGGTCAAGCAACTGCACAGCTACGGTTATAAAGGTCTGACCAACGAAGCCCTGAACGTAACGCTGGTAGAAGCGGGCGAACGTATTTTGCCTGCATTGCCGCCACGTATCTCTGCTGCGGCCCATAGTGAGTTAACGAAACTTGGCGTTCGCGTGCTGACGCAAACCATGGTCACCAGTGCTGATGAAGGCGGCCTGCATACTAAAGATGGCGAATATATTGAGGCTGATCTGATGGTGTGGGCAGCCGGGATCAAAGCGCCAGACTTCCTGAAAGATATCGGTGGTCTTGAAACCAACCGTATCAACCAGCTGGTGGTGGAACCGACGCTGCAAACCACCCGCGATCCAGACATTTACGCTATTGGCGATTGCGCGTCATGCCCGCGTCCGGAAGGGGGCTTTGTTCCGCCGCGCGCTCAGGCTGCACACCAGATGGCAACTTGCGCAATGAACAACATTCTGGCGCAGATGAACGGTAAGCCGCTGAAAAGTTATCAGTATAAAGATCACGGTTCTCTGGTATCGCTGTCGAACTTCTCCACCGTCGGTAGCCTGATGGGTAACCTGACGCGCGGCTCAATGATGATTGAAGGACGAATTGCGCGCTTTGTATACATCTCGCTATACAGAATGCATCAGATTGCGCTGCATGGTTACTTTAAAACCGGATTAATGATGCTGGTGGGGAGTATTAACCGCGTTATCCGTCCACGTTTGAAGTTGCATTAATCGGCTTGTACTGGCGGATGGGGCATAAACGCCTCATCCGCCCTGGACAAATGGTACGAGCGGTAGGCCTGATAAGACGCGTTAAGCGTCGCATCAGGCATTCCTTCAGACTCCTCCGAATCCTTAAGTATTTCCAGCCATTCTCGCGCTTTTCATCTTCTGTCTGATAGCTGCTTTTCTCCTTCGCTTGCATGATTGGCATAACTGCAAAGAAGGAGGTGTTCCCGTGAATAAATCAATGTTGGCGGGTATCGGGATTGGTGTCGCAGCTGCGCTGGGCGTAGCGGCAGTGGCCAGTCTGAACGTGTTTGAACGTGGCCCGCAATACGCTCAGGTTGTTTCTGCAACCCCAATCAAGGAAACGGTTAAAACACCGCGTCAGGAGTGTCGCAACGTCACAGTGACCCATCGTCGACCGGTGCAGGATGAAAATCGCATTACCGGGTCGGTGCTCGGCGCTGTTGCTGGTGGCGTGATAGGGCATCAGTTTGGTGGTGGTCGCGGTAAAGATGTCGCTACTGTTGTGGGGGCGCTGGGTGGTGGATATGCCGGTAACCAGATCCAGGGCTCTCTCCAGGAAAGCGATACTTACACGACTACGCAACAGCGTTGTAAAACGGTGTATGACAAGTCAGAAAAAATGCTCGGTTATGATGTGACCTATAAGATTGGCGATCAGCAGGGCAAAATCCGCATGGACCGCGATCCGGGTACGCAGATCCCGCTAGATAGCAACGGGCAACTGATTTTGAATAACAAAGTATAACAAGGCTGTACTCTGCAATTTAGCCCCTCATTCGCTCAGGCTGAGGGGCTTTTTTTGCGCCTTATTTCACCAGTTCGGGCCATAAACGCAAAGTCGTTCGGGCAATCTGCATCAGTTTTTCCAGCGATGCACCTTCGCGTGCGCTGATCGACATCCCCTGAATAATACAATTAAGGAATTCTGCCAGATGCGTCACGTCACAGTGGGTCGGGATTTCCCCGCGCGCTTGTCGTTGACATAAAAACTGCTGCAAAGTGCGCTCTTGCATCGCATGGCGTGATTTCAGCGTATTGCCGATATCTCCGGAATCCGGGGAGAGGGTGGTGCAGTTGTTGATCATAAAGCAGCCAGCCGGGGTGTCTTTGCTGGTAAAGCAGTTGGCGATGGCAGCAAAATAGTCAGCCAGCGCAGACTCCACGCTTTTCTCTTCACAAAACAGCTGTGCTTCATGCTTAGCGGCAAAACGATCGATATAGCGGTCGAGTACGGCGCGGAATAACCCCTCTTTGTTGGTAAATTCCGCGTATAGCGTGGGCGCTTTAGCTCCGGTCGCTTCAACGAGGTCCGCAAGAGAAGTCGCTTCATAACCGTGTTGCCAGAACAATTTCATGGCCTTATCAAGCGCGGCATCCCTGTCGAACACTTTTGGGCGGCCACGGCTTTTTTTTACACATTGTGTTGAGTCAGTTGCCATGATGCCGTTGTACCTGGTGACTGTGAATGAAAGGTTATTATAAAAATAATCACCTCCGTTCACCAGTCCAGATCCCATAAAAATAATTGCTTTCTATTTAACTGAAATTTAAAGATTTTCAAATTAATTAATGATTGTTATAAAAAATATCTTGTATGTGATCCAGATCACATCTATCATTTAGTTATCGATCGTTAAGTAATTGCTTGCGACGTCATTCATCTGCATAAGGCCACTATTATGAAAAACGTAAAAACCCTCATCGCTGCGGCGATTTTAAGCTCAATGTCATTTGCCAGCTTTGCGGCTGTCGAAGTTCAGTCAACGCCAGAAGGCCAACAAAAAGTCGGTACTATCAGTGCTAACGCGGGGACAAATCTGGGATCGCTGGAAGAGCAGCTGGCGCAAAAAGCGGATGAGATGGGCGCAAAATCTTTCCGTATTACTTCTGTAACCGGTCCGAATACCCTCCATGGAACAGCAGTAATTTATAAATAAGCATTAACCCTCATTAATGCCTGCTACTGCTGATTTTTTCCCCGCGACATGCCGTGTCGCGGGGATTTTTTTATCCAGGATTTACAGAGTTTGTGGGCTCACTTGATGACGGCGGACATCCACCGGCATCCCGGAACGGACATCCATCACATGTTGCATCACTTCAGCGTCAGTTTGTGCTGCATCTTTAAATGATTGCATTGCGCTATTCAGCGTAATTGGCAGCAGCTGCGGATCGTCATCAATCTTCTCAGACAGCGGCTGATGTACTTCAACCAGACGCGCACCGTTTGGTTCGGCAGAGACTTTTATCGGAGTGTTGATGATATTCACTTTGGTGCCTGGGGTGACCTGGCTAAAGAGTGTTTTGATATCGTCATCCCGCAGACGAATACAGCCAGAACTTACCCGCATGCCAATGCCGAAATCGGCGTTCGTACCATGAAGCAAATAAACGCCGCCATAGGCCGCCAGACGAATCGCATGATGGCCCATTGGGTTATCCGGTCCAGCCGGCACTACCGCAGGCAACTCAATTCCCTGTGCTTTATAACGGGCGCGGATGTTTGCCGTTGGCGTCCAGGTTGGGTTTGCACGTTTGTCTGAAACGGTGGTCACCATTGTTGGTGTCAGCGTGTCACCACCCAACTGACCAATGCCGATGGGATACACGGTTACCGAATTTTTACCCGGCGGGTAGTAATAGAGACGCAGCTCCGCAATGTTGATCACAATGCCTTCACGCGGCGCGTCTGGAAGTAGGGTTTGCAACGGGATCGTTAACACGCTACCCGCGCGCGGTACGTAAGGATCAACGCCGGGGTTAGCCTGTAACAGCGCGAGAAAGCCGACGTTATATTTTTTGGCGATGGCTTCCAGAGAACCACCGTCATTTTCCACAACATGAAATTTGTTTTCACCAACCAGACGACTGCCCGCAGGCGGCAGCGGCCAGGTGTTGGCTTTTGCCGGTAGCGCCAGCGCCACGGCAGCGGCGAACGTAAAAAACGTTAGCCAGCGAGAAAAATGCGTTTTGATCATCACCAAAAATCCATAATAAATATAAGGTTATTGTAATAAACAGATAAGCCTGAATTATGGATGGTGACAGTGTCGGATAGTGCAGGGAAGTGCAAAGAATTTGTAAATGTTGCAGATGGGGGCGCAGAAACGCCCCTAATCTAACCATCAAGCGATCGCGTTCTCTTCCAGTTCACGCATAAACTGGCGTACCCATTCGATACGCGTTTTCCGCTCACTCAAATCCTGAATAAACTTCAGGCGCGTCGGGCCATCGAGGCGATAATGCTGCGGCTGTTTTTGCAGCAAACCAATCAACCAGGCCGGATTAACGTGATTCTTCTCGGCAAATTCGATCACGCCGCCTTTCTCATTACCTTCCAGCTTCCTGATCCCCAGTTTCTGCGCTTGCTGGCGCAGACGGGCAATATCCAGCAGGGTACGCGCCGGATCCGGCAGCAGGCCGAAGCGATCGATAAGCTCGACTTTGATCTCTTCCAGTTCGTTTTCCGTTTTGGCGCTGGCAATACGTTTATAGAACGACAAACGCGTATTCACGTCAGGAATGAAATCATCTGGCAATAGCGACGGTATCCGCAGCTCGACTTCTGTTTGCTGGCTGGTGAGATCTTCCAGCGACGGCTCGCGTCCGGCTTTCAGCGCATCGACGGCGTTTTCCAGCAACTCCATATACAGCGAGAAACCGATGGTTTCCATTGAGCCGCTTTGTTCTTCGCCAAGCAGTTCACCCGCGCCGCGGATCTCCAGATCGTGCGTTGCCAGCGCAAAACCTGCACCGAGATCTTCCAGCGAGGCAATCGCTTCAAGACGTTTTTGTGCATCGGTAGTCATCGCTTTTGGATGCGGTGTCAGCAACCATGCATATGCCTGATGATGCGAACGTCCGACGCGACCGCGTAACTGGTGCAGCTGCGCCAGACCGAAGTGATCCGCGCGTTCAATGATAATGGTGTTGGCTGTCGGGATGTCGATCCCGGTTTCGATAATGGTGGTACAAACCAGCACGTTGAAACGTTGATGATGGAAATCATTCATCACCCGTTCCAGTTCGCGCTCACGCATTTGCCCGTGACCGATGGCGATCCGCGCTTCTGGCACCAGTTCTGCCAGCCGTTCGGCGGCTTTCTGGATGTTTTCCACATCATTGTAAAGATAATAAACCTGCCCCCCGCGCAAAATTTCACGCAGGATCGCCTCCCTGACCACCAGGCTGTCATACTCACGGACAAAGGTTTTAACTGCCAGACGACGGGCGGGCGGCGTGGCGATAATCGACAGGTCACGCATTCCGCTCATTGCCATATTCAGCGTACGTGGGATCGGCGTTGCGGTAAGTGTCAGAATATCCACGTTCGCCCGCATCGCTTTAATGCGCTCTTTATGACGCACCCCGAAGCGGTGTTCTTCATCGACAATCAGCAGACCTAAATCTTTAAACTTGACGTCATTTTGCAGCAGTTTGTGCGTACCGATCAGAATATCGATTTTCCCTTCCGCCACTTCCGCAAGGATTTGCGTCTGCTCTTTGGCGCTACGGAAACGGGAGATCATTTCGATGCGTACTGGCCAGTTAGCGAAACGGTCGCGGAAGTTGTCGTAATGCTGCTGCGCGAGAAGGGTGGTAGGCACCAGCACCGCCACCTGCTTGTGGTTATCTACTGCCAGGAAAGCGGCGCGCATCGCCACTTCTGTTTTACCAAAGCCAACATCGCCGCACACCAGACGATCCATTGCCAGCGGCTGACACATGTCGCTAAGTACCGCATTAATGGCCTGTGCCTGATCCGGCGTGGTTTCAAACGGGAAGCTGTCGCAGAACAACTGATACTGCTCACGATCGTGTTTAAACGCGAAGCCCTCTTTGGCGGCTCGTTGCGCGTAGATATCCAGCAATTCTGCTGCCACATCACGCACTTTTTCCGCCGCTTTCTGCCGAGCGCGTGACCACGCATCGCCGCCAAGTTTATGCAGCGGGGCGTTTTCTTCCGCGCCACCCGCGTAACGGCTAATCAGATGCAGTGACGACACCGGAACATACAGTTTGGCGTCGTTGGCATAGGTGAGCATCAAATACTCGCCAGTAATGCCGCCCGCTTCGAGCGTGGTCATTCCGGCATAGCGGCCGACACCGTGCTCCAGATGGACCACCGGCTGACCAATATGCAGCTCCGCGAGGTTACGGATCAGTGTATCGGGGTTGATGGTGCGGCGAGAGTCCTGACGACGACGGGCAACACGTTCACCGAGCAGATCGCTTTCGCAAATCAGCGCCAGATTACGCACCGTATCGACAAAACCATGTTCGGCAGCGCCAATCATCAGATAACGCCCACGGTCTTTGGCTTCATCAAGACGCATAATGCGTTGAGGAGCAATTTTAATTCGCGCGAGCAGTTCACCCAGCGCTTCACGGCGACCTTCACTTTCTACCGAGAACACCACCGGACCGTCGAAAGACTCGAGGAACTTACGCAGCGCATCCAGCGGTGCTTTTTGTTGTGCCTGAACGGCCAGGTCTGGCAGTTTCTGGAAACCTAAATTGGCATTCGCGGCTTTTGTCGGTAAATGTTCAGTTTTTAGCTGCACTCGGGGCCAGTTTTTCAGCTCTGAGAAGAGCTCGTCCACCCGCAGCCAGAGCGATTGTGGTGGCAACAGTGGGCGCATCGGATCGACGCCGCGATTCTCAAAACGCGCCAGCGTGTCAGCCTGGAAACGTTCGGCACTGTTTTCCAGATCGCCAGTATTCACCAGCAAGGTATTGGCAGGGAAATAACTGAACAGCGGCGGCAGTGGTTCGCTGAAGAATAGCGGCTGCCAGTACTCGATCCCGGCAGGTAATGTGCCTTTACTCACTTGCTGGTAAATATGTTCCGGATCGCGCTTCACTTCGAAGGTATCGCGCCACTGGCTGCGGAACAGTTCAATTGCCGCTTTATCGGTCGGAAATTCGTGCGCGGGCAGCAGATTGATCGCTTCTACTTCCTCCAGCGTGCGCTGGCTGTCGACGTCAAACACCCGCAGGCTGTCGATTTCATCATCAAAGAAATCAAGACGATAAGGCAGCTCACTCCCCATCGGGAAGAGATCCAGCAACGCGCCGCGCGTGGCGTATTCGCCGTGCTCCATCACCTGGTCAACATGGCGATAACCGGCGCTGTCCAGTTGGGTTCGTAATGCATCTCGTGACAGGCGCTGACCTTTTTTCATCACCAGCGCATGGCCGTGGAGAAAACTGTGCGGGCAAACGCGCTGCATAAGCGTATTCACCGGAACAATCAGTACGCCACGCTGCATCGTCGGTAGCTGGTAAAGGGTGGAAAGGCGCGAGGAGATAATGTCCTGATGAGGCGAAAAACTGTCGTAGGGAAGAGTTTCCCAGTCCGCCAGATTCATCACCATCTGGTCGGTAAACTGGCTAATTTCATCATGCAAACGCAGAGCATTTTGCATATCTGGCGCAATAAGCACCACTGGTCCGGCGTGACGTTCGGCAATTTCCGCTACCAGCGTCGCGCAGGCAGCGCCAGTTAACTCGCCCAGCAGACGCTGCTCACCCGCTTTGACGGGCAGCGTATAACGATATTGTTCAGGCATAACGGTTGTCAGATTCTCGTTAGGATATGCCTCAACATATGGGGGCATATCTCTGATAAGCAATGCTGTTCATTATCCGTAATCGACATGGTTTAGCAAATTGAATCGCCCCGGCTGGGGCGATGGCTTAGCGGGAGTAACTGACGGCCGCGGGCAGAGAAGGCGGGGAGAACAACAGATCGCTGAATGCGCGCTGTGAAAGTTTTCTTACCAGCAAGCCCGCAACAGTACAGATGAACAAACTAACAAAGGGGTAAACCAGCAGGAGTGTCAGTTCGACTTGCGGCGACCAGCGTGCTGCGTTCATTTGCGCAAGCAGAGTTAAGCTGAATATTTCAACCAGAATGCGATGGGTGGTGTAGATAGCAATGGTGTTGGAACCAATCACATTCAGCAGGCTGGAGGAACGCATACCGAAACGCTGCTCGTACTGATAAAACAGCTTCATGATTACCACAATCGATACCAGCGACAACAGCAGCGAGATAGTAAACAACCAGGCACCGACCGCCAGAACGGTCAGCAAAGAAGCCATCAGCAGATGGCGGCGCAACGGCACCTCTTTAACACAGGTCATTATTGTTGCGCCAAACCATGCGCCAAGGCTGTAATAAGGCAAATTGCGGATCACACTGTTCATTCCCCACCACGGCGTGGGAACGAAATTAACCGCCACACTCAGCAGTACAAACAAGGCGAATAGTGGCAGCGCCAGGCGGTTAAAAATTTTACATATCACGAAATAGACAATTAAAGCATACAGATACCACAAGCTGGTGCTGGCGGTGATCATCCCGTGCAGGAACTCACCGGTAGAATCGGCATAAGCGGCATTGGAGGCATTACTTAAATTGCGCTCAGGTGCCAGCCACTGATTTAGTGCACTTATCGCCAGCCACTGCACTACGCCCCAAAGTGCCAGCACCCAGAAGATGCTCCAGATGCGTTTATCAAGACAATTTCCCCATGGCACGCTGTCGATATAGCGGCGAATTAAATAGCCAGAGATAAAGAAAAAAACCGGCATACGAAAGGGGGCAAGGTAAAGATTGAAATAGATCCAGCATTTGCTCAGGACTTCCGATAACGGATGCTGAAAAGTGCTCAGATGCGGATAAAAGGTAATCACCGAGTGATAAATCACTACCAGACAAATACATAACCCTTTGATCTGGTTAATCCATAGCTCTTTTTGTTTCATCAGGACAACACGCTCTTTTTATTTAACATGCTGTTGATCCTGAGGGGCCAGTCGCGTGGTGTAATGCGTATCTGTCTGTATTTGGTTATTTTTCAGATAAAGATCAGGCCACAAGGCCAATGAGAAAATGAGGCCCTTTAGTCGATTGATTTGCTGGTACTTTTCAGATTAGCCCTGACGATCACTTACAGTTCAGACGTTTACCCATCCCGCTTTCGCTTATATACTCGTGTCTTTGCTACAGCAACCAGACGGATTTCATGTACCAACCTGTCGCTCTATTTATTGGCCTGCGTTACATGCGTGGGCGTGCAGCGGATCGCTTCGGTCGTTTCGTCTCCTGGCTTTCTACCATCGGCATTACCCTCGGGGTGATGGCGCTGGTCACAGTATTGTCAGTGATGAACGGCTTTGAGCGCGAGCTGCAAAACAACATCCTTGGCCTGATGCCACAGGCAATTCTCTCTTCTGAGCATGGCTCTCTTAACCCGCAGCAACTCCCGGAAACGGCAGTCAAACTGGACGGCGTTAATCGCGTCGCACCTATTACTACCGGTGATGTGGTACTGCAAAGCGCGCGCAGCGTGGCGGTCGGGGTGATGCTGGGTATCGACCCGGCGCAAAAAGATCCACTAACGCCGTATCTGGTCAATGTGAAACAAACTGACCTCGAGCCGGGGAAATATAATGTCATCCTCGGTGAACAGCTTGCCTCACAGTTGGGCGTCAATCGCGGTGATCAAATCCGCGTGATGGTGCCATCTGCCAGCCAGTTCACGCCGATGGGGCGTATTCCAAGCCAGCGCCTGTTCAATGTGATTGGCACTTTCGCCGCCAACAGTGAAGTCGATGGCTATGAAATGCTGGTGAATATTGAGGATGCCTCGCGTCTGATGCGTTATCCGGCAGGCAATATTACCGGCTGGCGTTTGTGGCTGGATGAGCCGCTGAAAGTCGACTCATTAAGTCAGCAAAAACTGCCTGAAGGCAGCAAATGGCAGGACTGGCGTGACCGTAAAGGCGAGCTTTTCCAGGCCGTACGCATGGAAAAAAATATGATGGGCTTACTGCTGAGCCTGATTGTCGCCGTTGCGGCGTTTAACATTATTACCTCGCTAGGGCTGATGGTGATGGAGAAGCAGGGCGAAGTAGCGATCCTGCAAACGCAAGGCTTAACTCCGCGACAAATCATGATGGTCTTTATGGTGCAAGGGGCCAGCGCTGGGATTATCGGTGCGATCCTCGGAGCGGCGCTTGGCGCACTGCTTGCCAGCCAGTTGAATAATCTGATGCCGATAATCGGCGTCCTGCTTGATGGCGCGGCGCTGCCGGTCGCTATCGAACCTTTACAGGTCATTGTTATTGCGCTGGTGGCGATGGCTATCGCGCTGCTGTCTACGCTTTACCCTTCATGGCGCGCTGCCGCCACTCAACCCGCTGAGGCTTTACGTTATGAATAAGATCCTGTTGCAATGCGACAACCTGTGCAAACGCTATCAGGAAGGCAGTGTGCAAACCGATGTACTGCACAATGTCAGTTTCAGCGTCGGCGAAGGTGAAATGATGGCGATCGTCGGTAGCTCTGGTTCCGGTAAAAGTACCTTGCTGCACCTGCTGGGCGGGCTGGATACACCAACCTCCGGCGATGTGATCTTTAACGGTCAACCGATGAGCAAACTGTCTTCGGCGGCAAAAGCAGAACTGCGCAACCAGAAGCTGGGCTTTATTTATCAGTTTCACCACCTGCTGCCGGATTTTACTGCCCTGGAAAACGTGGCTATGCCACTGCTGATTGGCAAGAAAAAGCCCGCTGAAATCAACAGCCG
The DNA here is from genome assembly GCF_046486085.1 of Escherichia sp. WS568. Lineage (NCBI taxonomy): Bacteria > Pseudomonadati > Pseudomonadota > Gammaproteobacteria > Enterobacterales > Enterobacteriaceae > Escherichia > Escherichia sp. WS568. The sequence continues at coordinate 120,050 of NZ_JBJQMC010000008.1, read as the reverse complement.
TGCGCTGGAGATGTTAAAAGCGGTGGGGCTGGGGCATCGTGCGAATCACCGCCCATCTGAACTTTCTGGCGGCGAACGCCAGCGTGTGGCGATTGCCCGTGCGCTGGTCAATAACCCGCGTCTGGTACTGGCGGATGAACCTACCGGTAACCTCGATGCGCGTAACGCCGACAGCATCTTCCAGTTGCTTGGGGAATTGAATCGCTTGCAGGGCACCGCCTTCCTGGTGGTTACTCACGACCTGCAACTGGCGAAACGTATGAGCCGCCAACTGGAGATGCGTGATGGTCGTCTGACGGCGGAACTGAGCCTGATGGGGGCGGAGTAATGGCGATGCCTTTATCGTTATTAATTGGCCTGCGTTTTAGTCGCGGACGGCGGCGCGGCGGCATGGTGTCGCTGATCTCCGTCATTTCTACCATCGGCATTGCCCTCGGCGTGGCGGTATTGATCGTCGGCTTAAGCGCGATGAACGGCTTTGAACGCGAACTGAATAACCGCATTCTGGCGGTGGTGCCGCATGGTGAAATCGAAGCGGTGGATCAGCCGTGGACTAACTGGCAGGAAGCACTGGATAACGTGCAGAAAGTGCCGGGTATTGCCGCCGCTGCGCCGTATATCAATTTCACCGGGCTGGTGGAAAGTGGCGCGAATCTGCGCGCAATCCAGGTGAAGGGCGTTAACCCGCAACAGGAACAGCGTCTGAGCGCATTACCCTCGTTTGTTCAGGGGGATGCCTGGCGCAATTTTAAAGCGGGCGAACAGCAAATTATCATCGGCAAAGGCGTGGCGGATGCGCTGAAAGTGAAGCAGGGCGATTGGGTGTCGATTATGATCCCCAACTCGAATCCTGAGCATAAACTGATGCAGCCAAAACGTGTGCGTTTGCACGTTGCCGGTATTTTGCAGTTGAGTGGTCAACTCGATCACAGTTTTGCCATGATCCCGCTGGCGGATGCCCAACAATATCTTGATATGGGTTCCAGCGTGTCAGGTATTGCCCTTAAAATGACGGATGTTTTCAACGCCAATAAGCTGGTACGCGATGCGGGTGAAGTGACCAACAGCTATGTTTATATTAAAAGCTGGATTGGTACTTACGGCTATATGTATCGCGATATCCAGATGATCCGCGCCATTATGTATCTGGCGATGGTACTGGTGATTGGCGTGGCCTGTTTCAACATCGTCTCCACCTTAGTGATGGCGGTGAAAGACAAGAGTGGCGATATCGCAGTATTAAGAACGCTGGGGGCGAAAGATGGTTTAATTCGCGCCATCTTTGTCTGGTATGGATTGCTGGCAGGGCTGTTCGGCAGCCTGTGTGGGGTGATTATCGGCGTAGTGGTTTCACTGCAACTTACCCCGATTATTGAGTGGATTGAAAAGCTGATCGGTCATCAGTTCCTCTCCAGCGATATCTATTTTATTGACTTCTTGCCATCGGAATTGCACTGGCTGGACGTCTTCTACGTACTGGTCACAGCATTGTTGCTGAGTCTTTTGGCAAGTTGGTATCCGGCGCGGCGCGCCAGTAATATTGACCCTGCGCGAGTCCTTAGCGGCCAGTAAAGGCAGTACATTAAAACAAGGAGCGGCAATGTATTACGGGTTTGATATTGGTGGAACAAAAATTGCGCTAGGCGTGTTTGATAGCGGTCGGCAGTTGCAGTGGGAAAAGCGGGTGCCGACACCGCGTGACAGCTATGACGCATTTTTAGATGCAGTGTGTGAGCTGGTAGCTGAAGCTGACCAACGTTTTGGCTGTAAAGGCTCTGTCGGCATCGGTATTCCGGGAATGCCGGAAACAGAAGATGGTACGCTGTATGCCGCCAATGTCCCCGCTGCCAGCGGTAAACCGCTGCGTGCCGACCTGAGCGCACGTCTTGATCGCGATGTACGCCTTGATAACGATGCCAACTGTTTTGCCCTTTCAGAAGCCTGGGATGATGAATTTACTCAATATCCACTGGTGATGGGGTTGATTCTCGGCACCGGCGTTGGCGGCGGGCTGATTTTCAACGGTAAACCAATTACCGGTAAAAGCTATATTACCGGCGAATTTGGCCATATGCGTCTGCCGGTTGATGCGTTAACCATGATGGGGCTGGATTTCCCGTTACGCCGCTGCGGCTGTGGTCAGCATGGCTGCATTGAAAATTATCTGTCTGGTCGCGGTTTTGCGTGGCTGTATCAACACTATTATCATCAACCGTTGCAGGCTCCTGAGATCATTGCGCTTTATGATCAAGGCGATGAGCAGGCAAGGGCGCACGTTGAGCGTTATCTGGATTTATTAGCGGTTTGTCTGGGAAATATCCTGACCATTGTTGACCCTGACCTGGTCGTCATTGGTGGAGGCTTATCGAATTTCCCGGCAATCACAACGCAACTGGCGGACAGGCTGCCTCGTCATCTCTTACCTGTAGCTCGTGTTCCGCGCATTGAACGCGCGCGCCACGGTGATGCGGGGGGAATGCGTGGTGCGGCCTTCCTACATCTAACCGATTAATCAACAGAGGTTGCTATGCTGTCGCGTCGGGGTCATCGGTTAAGTCGTTTTCGTAAAAATAAACGCCGCCTGCGCGAGCGTTTGCGTCAGCGTATTTTTTTCAGAGATAAAGTGGTGCCGGAAGCAATGGAAAAACCAAGAGTACTCGTACTGACAGGGGCAGGGATTTCTGCGGAATCAGGTATTCGTACCTTTCGCGCCGCAGATGGCCTGTGGGAAGAACATCGGGTTGAAGATGTGGCAACGCCGGAAGGTTTTGATCGCGATCCTGAACTGGTGCAAGCGTTTTATAACGCCCGTCGCCGACAGCTGCAGCAGCCAGAAATTCAGCCTAACGCCGCGCATCTTGCGCTGGCTAAACTGCAAGACGCCCTCGGCGATCGCTTTTTGCTGGTGACGCAGAATATCGACAACCTTCATGAGCGTGCCGGTAACACCAATGTTATTCATATGCATGGGGAACTGCTGAAAGTTCGTTGTTCACAAAGTGGTCAGGTTCTCGACTGGACCGGAGACGTTACCCCAGAAGATAAATGCCATTGCTGCCAGTTCCCGGCACCCTTGCGACCGCACGTAGTGTGGTTTGGCGAAATGCCACTCGGCATGGATGAAATTTATATGGCGTTGTCGATGGCCGATATTTTCATTGCCATTGGTACTTCGGGGCATGTTTATCCAGCGGCTGGGTTTGTTCACGAAGCGAAACTGCATGGCGCGCACACCGTGGAACTGAATCTTGAACCAAGTCAGGTCGGTAATGAATTTGCCGAGAAATATTACGGCCCGGCAAGCCAGGTGGTGCCAGAATTTGTTGAAAAGTTGCTGAAGGGATTATAAAGCGGGAAAAATTGCCTGATGCGCTACGCTTGTCAGGCCTGTGAAGGGGCGCAATTAATTGAATTTGCAGGTTTTGTGGGCCGGATAAGGCGTTCGCGCCGCATCCGGCATAATACATGCGAACTTTACTGCCTCTTTTACCGTTTACTCGTCCATAGTAACGCGGCAATAAACGTACAGACACCAATCAGCCCTGCCCAGAGTGGCGATATTCTGGTAATCGCAAAGCTGTTATCGATATACAAACATAAAGCCTGATAACCCATATTGGCAACAGCCATCGCCACTGCAAATTTTAACGCATAATAAAGGCGCGTTGTGTAGTTAAAAAATGCAGCAAAGACGATGAATGCAACTGCCCAGGCAAAAAGGCCTAATGTCGTGGTACTGCCGGGTGGATCATTTTCATGCTGTTGTCCGGGATGCGGATAATATGTCAGTGGCGGCGTCGGTTGTTTTAATATCTGTGCTTGTAAAACAGCCAATGCATTATTGATTCCCTGATACCAGAGATCTGCATGTAAATAAGCCAGAGTGTGATTTTCTACCAGAAGGCCGAGATGTTTATCGTCCATACTGCTTTCGACCTGGCCGTTGGTTATCATAATTAACCGTGGCTCGCGGGTAGTAAAGAGTAACAGAATACTTCCTTTTACATTACTCATTGAAGATGCCGCATGCGCCAGCATCGCTTTGCCATTTTGCCTGAGACTGGCTTCATTATTAATGTCGGGTAAAACCACAATAAACGGTACAACTCCGGTTTGTTGGCGAAAAAGTTCGGCTTTATGCGCGATCTCTTCAGCATCTGGTACAGTACCGGTAACATCCGTAAAAAGTGTCTTCATTATTGGAATTAAGGGCTTACTGATTGCCGTCAGAGGCAGGAACATCAGTAAACTGAGCAGTATCATGATTTTTTTCATGGGCGGGACTTCCGTTTCCTGCGTGTCTTTTTAGAGGAGGGCATACTGATTAATAAACCGACGGCGATAAAAATAACGCCCATAATGCCGATAAACCCCCATTTAAAAAAATTAACCCACGGGTTATTTATCTCAGCCTTTTCAGGATGTCCTGGAGAATAATAAACATTAACTTTATCGCCTTCGCTGTCTTCATAAAAATCGCTGCCAATACTCGAATTGAAAATTAGCGTGTAATCTGGCGTCGGACGAAAGGCAACGACGGGATACCACGAACCATTTTTACCCGTGCGATGAGAATGACTGGAGTGCCAGACGGTATCAACAATGACGCCTTCAGTATGAATCGCGTCTTTGCTATAGGTGAACTGGTTATAAAAGATAACAACAGAAATGAGGATCAGTACCAGACCGATACCGAAGAATATACGAAAGAAAACTTTACTGTCCTGACTCATTAGCCACATCCTTGCTAAATAAAAAACGGGCGGTAATACCACCGCCCGCTTGCTGAATTAACGTCCTGCTTTCAGCTTCTGATAATACTCTTCATAAATGCTGCTGGCTGCGCCAACGTCATTCTGCCATTCACCATTTTTAATGGTTTCAGCATCCGGGTAGAGCGTTTTGTCGTTCGCCACTTCAGGACTTAACAGCTTACGCGCCGCAAGGTTTGGCGTTGGATAACCGATAGTTTCAGCAACCTGTTTTGCCACATCGGGGCGCAGCAGGAAGTTGATCAATTTCAGCGCACCTTCTTTGTTTTTGGCATTTGCCGGGATCGCCAGGCTGTCCATCCAGAAAATGCCGCCTTCTTTCGGCCACACCACGTCAATTGGCGTACCCGCCTGCCGTGCAACGAAAGCAGAACCGTTCCAGATCATGCCGAGGTTAACTTCGCCTTCCATGTACGGGTTAGCCGGGTTATCGGAGTTAAACGCTGCGACGTTTGGCATCAGTTTTTTCAGCTCGTTATATGCAGCTTCAATCTCTTTCGGATCGGTAGTGTTACCGGAGTAGCCCAGTTTGCGCAGCGCCATCTGGAACACTTCACGGGCATCGTCGGTCAGCAGCAGGCTGCCTTTGTACTCAGGTTTCCACAGATCGGCCCAGCTGGTGACAGATTTCGGATCCACCGCATCACCGTTAACGCCAATCGCCGTCGCACCCCAGATATACGGAATGGAGTAGTCGTTATTCGGGTCAAACGGCTTGTTGAGCATGTCTGGATCGAGGTTGCTGAAATTGCTTAACTTCGACTTGTCGATCTTCTGGATCATCCCTTCTTTACGCATTTTATCGACGTAATAGGTTGAAGGAACCACCAGGTCATAGGCACCGTCTTTGTACGTTTTCAGCTTCGCGTACATGGTTTCGTTCGACTCGTAAGTCGAATAGATAACCTTAATACCGGTTTCTTTGGTGAACTGTTCAAGCAGTCCTGGCGGCACGTACTCGGTCCAGTTGTAGAAATACAGCGTGTTGTTGTCATCGGCGTGAGCGGCGCTCATGCCCAGTGCCAGAGCACCCGCCGCGAGCAGGTGGCGTGACCATTTTTTCATTTAACGTCCCCTGTGTTACCTTTCGTTTTATCACGAGCAATAAGCTGGCTGGCAATTACCATCACCAGCGACAGCACCAGTAATATGGTTGCCAGCGCGTTAACTTCCGGCGATACGCCGACTTTGACCATCGAATAAATTTTTAACGGCAGAATTTCATAACTCGGCCCGGTGACAAACGAAGAAACTACCACATCGTCCATCGACAGGGTAAAGCTTAACACCCAGCCCGCCGCTACCGCTGGCATTGCCAGTGGCAGAATGATTTTTCGCAGAATGGTAAATTCGCTGGCACCGAGATCTTTCGCCGCTTCCAGCATTCGCACGTCAAAACCTTTCAGGCGCGAATACACTGTCACTACCACAAATGGCAGGCAGAAGGTGATATGCGAGAACAGCAGCGACCAGAAGCCAAGCTGAATACCCAGCAGCATAAACAGCACCAGCAGCGAAATCGCCATCACGATATCTGGTGACATCATCACCACAAACAGCATTCCGCTAACGAACGGCTTACCACGAAAGCGATAACGGTACAGCGCAACTGCCGTCAGTGAACCGATAAGCGTAGCAAACGTCGCCGAAAACACCGCCATTGTTAGTGAATGCTGCGCTGCCTGTAACAGGCTGTCGTTGTTCATCAGCAGGCTATACCATTTGGTGGTAAAACCTTGCCAGTTGATGCCAAAGCGCGAGCTGTTAAAGGAGTTCACAATCAAAATAATGATTGGGATATACAGGTACGCGTAGATAGCGGTCATAAAACCGCCGCGAAGCAGTCGACCGATCATTCGAGTTCCACCTTCTTATTCAGCAAACGAGAAGCGCGCCAGTAAACCAGCAACATCAGGCCCATTACGATAGTCAGCGTAATGCTGGTGGCTGCACCAAACGGCCAGTCACGAATATTGAGGAACTGTACCTTGATGACGTTACCGATCAGCAGGTTTTTCGCACCGCCCATCAGGTCGGACACATAGAACAGGCCCATCGCTGGCAGCATCACCAGCAGACATCCGGCAATAATCCCCGGCATCGTCAGTGGAATAATGATGCGGATAAAAGTCTGTAACTTGCTGGCACCGAGATCGCGCGCCGCCTCAAGCAACGGCTTATCCAGTTTTTCGATACTGGAGTACAGCGGCATCACCATAAACGGCAGCAGAATGTAAACCAGACCGATAATCACCGCACTGGGCGTGAACATGATGCGAATTGGTGTATCAATAACGCCCAGCCAGAGCAAAAACTCGTTGAGATAGCCTTTGGTGCTGAGGAAAATTTTCAGCCCGTAGATACGAATCAATGAGTTGGTCCAGAACGGAACAATCAGCAGAAACAGCAGCAGCGGACGCACCTTGTGTGGCAACTTCTCCAGAAACCAGGCAAAAGGATAGCCCAGCACCAGGCAGGCGAGGGTGGCGATCAGCGCCATATTCAGCGAGTGCAATAGCACTTCAAAATAGAGCGGATCGAGCAGACGCGTGTAGTTATCCAGCGTAAAGACCATTTTGACGAAACTGGCGTCGTCGCGGGTCAAAAAGCTGGTGCCAATGATCATCAGGTTGGGCAGAAAGACAAACAACACAAGCCAACCGACAATAGTGACAATCACTACATTCTGGAACTTACTTGTGTTCTTCATCAGCCAGTACGACCTCCCAGCTTTCTACCCAATTAATGGCCATTTTTTGGTCGAGAGAGTGGTCAAAGTCAGGGTCGTCTTCATTGAAGAATTCGCTGACCATCACCATCTTGCCATTTTCCAGTTCAACAACCGACTCCAGCGTCATGCCTTTGTAGTTACGCTCGCGAACGTAACCAATCAGCCCTTCAGCGTGGTTGTCGTCGTTAATCTCTTCAACACGTAAGTCTTCCGGGCGCAGCAGAACATGCAGTTTTTGCCCCGGTTCAACGGCGAAGTTAACGTAGATATTACATTCGCGGCCTTCAACGTTGGCGCGTACCCGCTGCTCGTCGAGACGTTCGATGACAGTGGCGTTAAACATATTGATTTCGCCAATAAACCCAGCAACAAACAGGTTTTTCGGCTCTTCATAGATTTCACGCGGCGTGCCGTCTTGCTCAATGCGACCATCGCGCATCACCACAATCCTGTCCGACATGGTGAGTGCTTCTTCCTGGTCGTGAGTCACGAAGACGAATGTAATGCCAAGCTTACGCTGTAACGCTTTCAGCTCGTTCTGCATTTGCTTGCGCAGTTTGTAATCCAGCGCTGAGAGCGACTCATCCAGCAACAACAGACGAGGCTTGTTAACCACCGCGCGGGCAATGGCGACGCGTTGCTGTTGACCACCAGAGAGCTGATGCGGTTTGCGTTGAGCGAAGGTTTCCAGCTGCACCATCCGCAGGGCTTCCATCACGCGGGGCGTAATTTCAGCAGCGGGGGTTTTTTGCATGCGCAACCCAAAGGCCACATTTTCGAACACGGTCATGTGGGGGAAAAGTGCGTAGCTTTGGAAAACAGTATTCACATAGCGGTTTTCCGCCGGAACGTGGGTGATGTCCTCGTTATCCAGCATGATGCGTCCGGAATCAACAGTTTCCAGACCTGCAATCAGGCGAAGAACGGTTGTTTTACCGCAGCCAGAAGGGCCAAGCAGCGTGAGGAACTCGCCATTGTTGATAGTCAGATCCAGCTGGGGAATGACCTCTTTACCATCAAAGCATTTGCGAATTCCCGCCAATTGCACCAGCGGTGAAAGCGAACTCGGTTGTTTATTCAATTTTTTACTCTGTCCCATGTAAACGCAACGGATGGCTTACCGATGCGGGGTTTGTGGTTAACCACCTTGGTGACTCTTAATGAGGGCGGTAATTCTACGGCAAACCGCTTGAATCGCCAATCTTTGTTGTGAATTACTGGCTTAGCTTTATATTCATTAAGGTAATGCTGATAAATATTCCCGCTTGCAGGGGTAAAAGTGACCTGACGCAATATTTGTCTTTTCTTGCTTCTTAATAATGTTGTCACAAAAAGTGAGGGTGACTACATGGATAAACTACTTGAGCGATTTTTGAACTACGTGTCTCTGGATACCCAATCAAAAGCAGGGGTGAGACAGGTTCCCAGCACGGAAGGCCAATGGAAGTTATTGCATCTGCTGAAAGAGCAGCTCGAAGAGATGGGGCTTATCAATGTGACCTTAAGTGAGAAGGGCACTTTGATGGCGACGTTACCGGCTAACGTCCCTGGCGATATCCCGGCGATTGGCTTTATTTCTCATGTGGATACCTCACCGGATTGCAGCGGCAAAAATGTGAATCCGCAAATTGTTGAAAACTATCGCGGTGGCGATATTGCGCTGGGTATCGGCGATGAAGTTTTATCACCGGTTATGTTCCCGGTGCTTCATCAGCTACTGGGTCAGACGCTGATTACCACCGATGGTAAAACCTTGTTAGGTGCCGATGACAAAGCAGGTATTGCAGAAATCATGACCGCGCTGGCGGTATTGCAACAGAAAAACATTCCGCATGGTGATATTCGCGTCGCCTTTACCCCGGATGAAGAAGTGGGCAAAGGGGCGAAGCATTTTGATGTTGACGCCTTCGATGCCCGCTGGGCTTACACCGTTGATGGTGGTGGCGTAGGCGAACTGGAGTTTGAAAACTTCAACGCCGCGTCGGTCAATATCAAAATTGTCGGTAACAATGTTCACCCGGGCACGGCGAAAGGCGTGATGGTAAATGCGCTGTCGCTGGCGGCACGTATTCATGCGGAAGTTCCGGCGGATGAAAGCCCGGAAATGACAGAAGGCTATGAAGGTTTCTATCACCTGGCGAGCATGAAAGGCACCGTTGAACGGGCCGATATGCACTACATCATCCGTGATTTCGACCGTAAACAGTTTGAAGCGCGTAAACGTAAAATGATGGAGATCGCCAAAAAAGTGGGCAAAGGGTTACATCCTGATTGCTACATTGAACTGGTGATTGAAGACAGTTACTACAATATGCGCGAGAAAGTGGTTGAGCATCCGCATATTCTCGATATCGCCCAGCAGGCGATGCGTGACTGCGATATTGAACCGGAACTGAAACCGATCCGCGGCGGTACCGACGGCGCGCAGTTGTCGTTTATGGGATTACCGTGCCCGAACCTGTTCACTGGCGGTTACAACTATCATGGTAAGCATGAGTTTGTGACTCTGGAAGGTATGGAAAAAGCGGTGCAGGTGATCGTCCGTATTGCCGAGTTGACGGCGCAACGGAAGTAAGCGAAAAGGGATGCGGCATGTGATGCCGCATCCGGCTTAAATCCAAACTTACCCTTCGAAGAACCAGTATCCGCTATTGACCAGCGCCGCGAGCATCGCGAGGAATGACGGATCTTCCAGCGCATCGCCAAAATTCTCCGCAGTCAGCGCAATGTTGCTGGCGAGTGCATCCAGTGCCGGACGGTGCGGGGAATCGATCTTCTCACCATTGGCATACACGTCGTCGCCAATGCGCAATACGCGTAGACCACCCAGGCGCACCAGCACATCACCTTGTTTCAGCGCATCGTAGATTTCATCCGGCTGATAAGGCGGCTCTGGCGGCGCGATATCCAGTTCATGACGTGACTGGGATATAAACTCCCCAAACCATTGCTTAAAGTGTTCCGGCTGGTTGATCAATTCGAGCATCATCTCACGCAGTTTATCCATCTCTTGCGGCAGAACATCCGCAGGATGAGCGCGAGGTGGAACATCAGGATCGCTGTAGTAGTTGCCGCCCAGTTCACGTTGCAGCACATAATCGGCAAATCCGCTAATCAGTTCCCGCGTATTTGGCGCGCGAAAACCTACGGAATAGTTCATCGCATTTTCCAGCGCGTAGCCTTCATGCGGGAATCCTGGCGGAATATAAAGAATATCGCCAGGCTCCAGCTCTTCATCGATGATGGCTTCGAACGGATCGACCTGTAACAGATCCGGGTGCGGGCAGTGCTGTTTCATTTGCAGCTTTTCGCCCACTCGCCAGCGACGACGTCCGGTACCCTGAATGATAAACACGTCGTACTGATCGAGATGCGGGCCGACGCCGCCGCCTGGTACAGAAAAAGAGATCATCAGATCATCAATACGCCAGTCCGGTAGTTCACGGAACGGTCGCATTAGCGCGGCGGTCGGCTCATGCCAGTGGTTCACTGCTTGCACTAACAATGACCAGTTAGTTTCACCGAGATGATCGTAGCTTTCGAATGGACCGTGGCTGACCTGCCATTTGCCATCCTGATGACTGACCAGTCGACTGTCGACTTCGCTTTCCATCGCCAGACCCGCCAACTCGTCTGGAGAGATCGGGTCAATAAAATTATTAAAGCCGCGTTTTAACACCACCGGGCGTTTCTGCCAGTGACGTTCAAGAAAATCGGGCCAGTTAAGAGTGAGTTGGTATTCCATGTTAAGCATCCACAGGCTGGTATCTGCAACCGATTATAACGGATGCTTAACGTAATGCGTGAAGTATGGACATATTTATTCATCTTTCGGCGCAGAATGCTGGCGACCAAAAATCACCTCCATCCGCGCACCGCCCAGCATGCTCTCTCCGGCGACGATTTTACCCTCATATTGCTCGGTGATTTCGCGGGCTACCGCCAGCCCTACACCTTGCCCAGGGCGTAAAGTATCAACCCGTTGACCACGGTCGAAAATGACCTCTCGCTTGCTTAATGGAATACCGGGGCCATCATCCTCGACCACAATATAGAGATGCTCGTCGGTTTGCCTTGCAGAAATTTCGACAAACTCGAGGCAATATTTACAGGCATTATCCAGCACATTGCCCATCACCTCGACAAAATCGTTCTGCTCACCAACAAAGCTGATCTCTGGCGAAATATCGAGAGAGATATTGACCCCTTTGCGTTGATACACTTTGTTCAGCGCCGAGGTGAGCTTGTCCAACAGTGGGGCGACCGGATGCAGCTCGCGGCTAAGCAATGTCCCGCCGCGCATACTGGCACGATGCAGGTAGTAGCCAATTTGCTGTGAAATGCGGCTGATTTGCTCCAGCATTACCGGCTCAGCATCACTGACGCTCATCTTCTCACTACGCAGAGAACGCAGCGTACTTTGCAGCACCGCCAGTGGCGTTTTCAGACTATGGGTCAGGTCGGTGAGCGTTGTACGATATTTGTCGTAACGTTCGCGTTCACTTTTTAACAATCGGTTCAGGTTTCGTACCAGACTGGTCAGTTCTCGCGTTGTGGCTGGATTGAGCAATTCGCGGTTATGTTCTTCCAGTTCGCGGACTTCTTTTGCCAGGGCTTCGATGGGGCGTAAACTCCACCAGGCGGCGACCCACAGCAGCGGGATCACTAACAGCAGATTGGCTGAGAGCACATAGATAAACCAGCTCCAGACCATATAGGAACTTTTTAGCTCCACCGGAATGGTATCCACCACCACAATGGTTAACTTTGGCATCCGCGATGTTGCCGGGTAGACGTTTACCGCTACCGAGTGGGTCATCTCCGCGTCGTCATCATCTTCCCGCACTTCCTGCAACTGTTGCTGTATCGAATGATCTCCACTCAGCAAGAGGCTGGTATCGTTAACATCCGCTTCAATTTCATGAAAACCATTCGATTTCAGCCAGTCAGGCTGGATCATCTTCATCAGCCAGGGCACGTCACGTTGCGCCCATAAAAGCTGCCCGTTCTCATCATAAATTAGCGTCATGGTGGGGCTTTGCTTGTCGATATTTTCGGGTAACTCGACATGCAACTTATTGTTTTCCCACTTCGCAAGGGTATAGAACAGATTGCTCTCGCCACGTAACAGCCGAAACGTGGTTTTATCGAAACTGACGCTATAACCGATCAGCGCAACCATTCCGTAGGCAAGCGAAAGCACCAATACTACTGCTGCCGTTGCTAACAGAAAACGTACCCGCAGCGAGAGCGGGAAAAAAAGACGCAGTAATTTTTTCATCAGCGCAATTCGAACAGATAGCCCTGGCCGCGAACGGTGGTAATCACTTCTTGCGGATATTGTGCCTGAATTTTTTTGCGCAGACGTCCCATCAGTACATCAATGGTATGGCTTTCCCGCAGCTCCGCATCCGGGTAGAGTTGTAGCATTAACGAATCTTTGCTGACCACTTTGCCATTATTGCGTATCAACGTTTCCATAATGGTGTATTCGAACGCGGTTAGTTTGATCACTTCGTCATTAATAGATAATTCACGGCGGGAGAGATCAACCTGAAACGGTGGTAGCGAAATGACCTGTGAAGCCAGACCGCTATTACGCCGCATTAATGCCTGCATTCGCGCCATCACCTCTTCAATATGAAACGGTTTAGTCACGTAATCATCAGCACCGGCACTTAATACTTCGACTTTGTCCTGCCAGCTTTCACGGGCGGTTAATACCAGAATCGGCAGTGAAACATCATTGCTACGCCAGCGGCGAATCAGTGACAGACCATCCTCGTCAGGCAATCCGAGATCGACAATCGCAATATCCGGTAAATGTTCATTGAGATAATAATCGGCTTCTTTGGCATCTTCTGCGTCATCGACCTGATGACCAGCATCCTGAATCTGAACTTTAAGATGGTGACGTAACAACGCATTGTCTTCAACAACCAGTACGCGCATTTTTATTTCTCCCTGTCTTAATTATTAAAATAGTGTAACGCGATTATGTGGTTATGGGGGTAAACATTAAATAAACCAGCGGGGGAGGGGAGGTAAAGTGAAAAAATAAAAAGCGGATAATCTTAATAAGCAGGCCGGACAGCATCGCTATCCGGCACTGATACGAGTTTATTTCAGCTCATCAACCATGGTGATGGCGCGACCAATGTAGTTTGCCGGCGTCATCGCTTTAAGGCGGGCTTTCTCTTCTTCCGGCAGCGCCAGACCGTCGATAAACTGCTTCATGCCTTCGGCGTCAACGCGCTTACCGCGAGTCAGCTCTTTCAGCTTCTCGTACGGTTTTTCGATGCCATAGCGACGCATAACTGTCTGGATTGGCTCAGCCAGCACTTCCCAGTTGTGATCCAGTTCATCCAGCAGATGGCCACGGTTCACTTCCAGTTTGCTCACGCCTTTCAGGGTGGATTGATACGCAATCAGCGCATAACCGATACCCACGCCGAGGTTACGCAGCACGGTGGAGTCGGTCAGGTCACGCTGCCAGCGGGAAACTGGCAGTTTGCTTGCCAGGTGCTGCAATACCGCGTTGGAAAGGCCCAGGTTTCCTTCGGAGTTTTCGAAGTCGATCGGGTTAACTTTATGCGGCATGGTGGAAGAACCAATCTCACCAGCAATGGTTTTCTGTTTGAAGTGGTTAAGGGCGATATAACCCCAGACGTCACGGTCAAAGTCGATCAGAATGGTGTTGAAGCGCGCAACGCAATCAAACAGTTCGGCAATGTAGTCGTGCGGTTCGATCTGGGTGGTGTACGGGTTCCACTGAATACCCAGCGAGGTGACGAACTCTTCGCTGAACTGATGCCAGTCAACTTCCGGGTAAGCGGCGATGTGGGCGTTATAGTTACCGACCGCACCGTTGATTTTGCCGAGGATCTCCACCTGGTTAAGCTGGCGGTACTGGCGCTCCATACGGTAGGCGACGTTAGCCATCTCTTTACCGATGGTTGACGGCGTGGCTGGCTGACCGTGGGTACGGGACAGCAGCGGGATATCGCGGTACTGAGCGGCGAGATCTTTAATGCCATCAATCAGTTGACGCCAGTACGGCAGGATCACTTCATCACGCGCGGTTTTCAGCATTAATGCGTGGGAGAGGTTATTGATATCTTCCGAAGTACAGGCAAAGTGGATGAATTCAGAAACCGCGTGCAGTTCCGGGATCTCCGCCACTTTTTCTTTCAGGAAATACTCAACCGCTTTAACGTCGTGGTTAGTGGTACGCTCGATGGTTTTGATGCGTGCGGCATCTTCTTCGCTGAAACTGGCGACAATTGCATCAAGGTAACCGATTGCGTCGGCAGCAAAAGCAGGAACTTCCTTGATCGCTGCGTGCGCGGCCAGTTTTTGCAGCCAACGTACTTCAACTTGTACACGGAATTTCAGCAAACCATATTCGCTGAAAATCCCGCGCAGCGCGCTGACTTTATCGCCGTAGCGTCCATCGACAGGGGAAACGGCGGTCAGTGAGGATAATTCCATAGATCACAACTCCGGGGTTAAATGAGCAAGAATTTGTTTTGCCTGAGTGGTCAGGCGATTACGAGAAAACATCAGTTGCAGACGTCCGCCGCCGACCTGGTGCCAGAGCACGGCGGCGCGAATGCCTGCCAGCAGGGTAGCGCGGACTTTCGCCTGTACCTGTGGACTTTGCAGTACAGCAGGGGAACCGGTGACCTGAATGCGTGGGCCAAGCGGGCTAATCACATCAACATAGATAGCAGCCATCGCGCTCATCAGCGTTTCGGACTGTAAATCGAAGTGTTCGAGCTGGCGTTGCAGGCCGTTGATCCGGTTGCCCAGAGTGTCGAGCGCACCTTTCGCTGAGGAGAGTTTGCGCTCAAGCACCATCAGACTGAGTGTGTAGCGGGTTAATTCGGCGTTTAAGCCCTGGCGACTGCTGGCATTGAGTACGCCGAGCAAGGTTTCCAGCCCGACGCGCAGGTTGGCTTCGCTGCCGCCAAAAACCGCCAGCGTTGAGCTGGGGTTCATATCGATAATACTGTTGAGTGAGACGTGTAGCGCATCGCCATCACAATGCCCCTGGTGAGCGAGTTGTTGCACCAGGCGTGCCGACTGACAAATACCGGCCAGGGCGAGGGTGATGTCATAGTAATTCTTTGCCACGTTCACTGCTTCCTTGTTTTAAGTAAAGATAATAATCAGACCGGCAGCGGCAGACGCTGCTCAATAATACCGCCACCGAGGCACACCTCACCGTTATAAAAAACGGCAGACTGGCCCGGCGTCACGGCGGCAACCGGCTCATCGAAAATCACTTCAATGCGATCATCGTCCAGCGCCTTGACGGTGCAGGGGATATCGGTCTGGCGATAGCGGGTTTTTACCGTGCAACGCATAGTGCCGGTGAATGGTTCGCGATCGACCCAGTGCAGC
The DNA here is from genome assembly GCF_046486085.1 of Escherichia sp. WS568. Lineage (NCBI taxonomy): Bacteria > Pseudomonadati > Pseudomonadota > Gammaproteobacteria > Enterobacterales > Enterobacteriaceae > Escherichia > Escherichia sp. WS568. The sequence goes on along the minus strand of NZ_JBJQMC010000008.1, from coordinate 104,141 downwards.
TGCTGGGCAATCAGACCGACAGACATCAGACGCGGGTGTTCATGGCCCTGCGCAACAATCAGAATGTTGTTTTCGACGTCTTTATCGACCACATACCACGGTTCTTCGGTGCCTTCTTTGGTGCCACCGATACCCAGACCTTTACGCTGACCGAGAGTGTGATACATCAGCCCCTGGTGCTCACCAATTTCATCGCCATCGACGGTAATGATTTTGCCCGGTTGCGCCGGGAGATAACGGCCCAGGAACTCGCGGAATTTACGTTCGCCAATGAAGCAAATGCCGGTAGAGTCTTTTTTCTTCGCGGTGACCAGACCAAGATCTTCAGCAATCTTACGCACCTGCGGTTTTTCCAGTTCGCCGACCGGGAACAGGCTTTGCGCAATCTGCTCATGGCTAAGCGTATAAAGGAAGTAGCTCTGGTCTTTATTGCTGTCCAGACCACGCAGCAGGCGGCTCTTGCCATCGACATCTGCCCGACGTACGTAATGACCGGTAGCGATATAATCGGCACCTAAATCTTCGGCGGCAAATTCGAGGAAGGCTTTAAATTTGATCTCTTTGTTGCACAGAATATCCGGATTCGGCGTGCGACCGGCTTTATATTCGGCAAGGAACAGTTCGAAGACGTTGTCCCAGTACTCGGCAGCAAAGTTAACGGTGTGCAGTTCAATGCCGAGCTTGTCGCAGACAGCCTGGGCATCAGCCAGATCCGCTGCCGCTGTGCAATATTCCTCACCGTCGTCTTCTTCCCAGTTCTTCATAAACAGGCCTTCGACCTGATATCCCTGTTGTTGCAACAGCCAGGCAGAAACGGAGGAATCGACACCGCCGGACATGCCGACGATTACTTTTTTTGCGGTTTCAGACATTGGATCACTCACGACATTGAACTTCAAGGCGGCGTATTCTATCACGCAGCCTTTTAGATGACACCCTTTGTAAAAGGCCAGTTAAAATCGCCAATCATCTCCAGCGGATAGCGTTGCCCGCTTTGATAACAACGAATACTTTCCGCCACCAGCGGCGAACGAAGATTTGACGCCTGTAAAATTTCTTCGGCGCTGACCCAACGGCAGCAGTCGATATCGCTGTCATGAGGCTGGGTCGGGCATATTTGCTCAAGCTCAATGGCAAAGAGGAAACGCAAAAACGGCGTTTTATCTGGCGCAATCCACTGATGCATACGAATAAAGTGTTGCGGCTGCGCGCTGATGCCGGTTTCTTCCCACAGCTCACGGGCGGCGGCTTCCACTAAGGTTTCATCGGCTTCCAGATGCCCGGCAGGTTGGTTCCATAACGCTTTACCATTAATCGTCTCTTCAACGACTAAAAATTTGCCTTCTGCGTGCACCACGCAAGCAACGGTAACGTGCGGTTTAAACATTTTGCGTCCTTAATCTGTCGCTTCTCGCCATTCGCCGTTGGCAAGATTATCCAAAGAGTAATCACCCATCGCATAGCGAATCAGTCGCAGCGTGGGGAAACCAACATGGGCGGTCATGCGGCGCACCTGGCGATTACGTCCTTCATATAAAGTAATCTTCAGCCAGCTGGTGGGAATACTTTTACGTTCACGAATCGGCGGATTACGCGGCCATAACCACTCCGGCTCTTCAACCAGGTCCACGCCTGCGGGCAGGGTAGGGCCATCATTTAAGGTCACGCCATTGCGCAAGGCCTCAAGTGCGTCTTGTGTGGGAATACCTTCCACCTGCACATAATAGATTTTCCCGGTGCGTTTACCCGGCTGGGTTAAACGCGCCTGCAACGCACCGTTATTGGTCAGCACCAGTAACCCTTCGCTATCGCGGTCAAGACGACCTGCTGCATAAACGCCCTGAACCGGGATGAATTCTTTTAATGTTTTGCGTCCGGCTTCATCGGTGAACTGCGGAAGAACATCGTAGGGTTTATTGAACAGGATCACACGCGTGGGCTGGTTTTCAGGTTTACGCCTGGTAGAACGTTGCGAGCTGAATCGCTTAACCTGGTGATTTCTAAAAGAAGTTTTTTGCATGGTATTTTCAGAGATTATGAATTGCCGCATTATAGCCTAATAACGCGCATCTTTCATGACGGCAAACAATAGGGTAGTATTGACAAGCCAATTACAAATCATTAACAAAAAATTGCTCTAAAGCATCCGTATCGCAGGACGCAAACGCATATGCAACGTGGTGGCAGACGAGCAAACCAGTAGCGCTCGAAGGAGAGGTGAATGGAAAGTAAAGTAGTTGTTCCGGCACAAGGCAAGAAGATCACCCTGCAAAACGGCAAACTCAACGTTCCTGAAAATCCGATTATCCCTTACATTGAAGGTGATGGAATCGGTGTAGATGTAACCCCAGCCATGCTGAAAGTGGTCGACGCTGCAGTCGAGAAAGCCTATAAAGGCGAGCGTAAAATCTCCTGGATGGAAATTTACACCGGTGAAAAATCCACACAGGTTTATGGTCAGGATGTCTGGCTACCTGCTGAAACCCTTGATCTGATTCGTGAATATCGCGTTGCCATCAAAGGCCCGCTGACCACTCCGGTTGGTGGCGGTATTCGCTCTCTCAACGTTGCTCTGCGCCAGGAACTGGATCTCTACATCTGCCTGCGTCCGGTACGTTACTATCAGGGCACTCCAAGCCCGGTTAAACACCCTGAACTGACCGATATGGTTATCTTCCGTGAAAACTCGGAAGACATTTATGCGGGTATCGAATGGAAAGCAGACTCTGCCGACGCTGAGAAAGTGATTAAATTCCTGCGTGAAGAGATGGGCGTGAAGAAAATTCGCTTCCCGGAACATTGCGGTATCGGTATTAAGCCGTGTTCTGAAGAAGGCACCAAACGTCTGGTTCGTGCAGCGATCGAATACGCAATTGCTAACGATCGTGACTCTGTGACCCTGGTGCACAAAGGCAACATCATGAAGTTCACCGAAGGCGCGTTTAAAGACTGGGGCTACCAGCTGGCGCGTGAAGAGTTTGGCGGTGAACTGATCGACGGCGGCCCGTGGCTGAAAGTTAAAAACCCGAACACCGGCAAAGAGATCGTCATTAAAGACGTGATTGCTGATGCATTCCTGCAACAGATCCTGCTGCGTCCGGCTGAATATGATGTTATCGCCTGTATGAACCTGAACGGTGACTACATTTCTGACGCCCTGGCAGCGCAGGTTGGCGGTATCGGTATCGCCCCTGGCGCAAACATCGGTGACGAATGCGCCCTGTTTGAAGCCACCCACGGTACTGCGCCGAAATATGCCGGTCAGGACAAAGTAAACCCAGGCTCTATTATTCTCTCCGCTGAGATGATGTTACGCCATATGGGTTGGACTGAAGCCGCAGACCTGATTGTTAAAGGTATGGAAGGCGCGATCAACGCGAAGACTGTAACCTATGACTTCGAACGTCTGATGGAAGGCGCTAAACTGCTGAAATGTTCAGAGTTTGGTGATGCGATCATCAAGAACATGTAATCTCTACATGTGTTAAATATTGAAACGGGCGTATAACACGCCCGTTGTTTTATTTATGTGGATATTATTAATAGCATGTCGAGAATATTTATATGAAGCCCATTACTTGAGTCCATATGGGCATATTTTTATAATGCAACTATTATGCAAACATTTATTTGTTATTTTGCTTTCTCCTGGAGGACACTCTTGACTGCTTTTGAGTAAACTCCATAAATCCTTGTTGAATGATGCGATGTTATAAATAGTAATAGGATATTCTTTATCCTTAAGGATAATACCAGACTTAACCGGTGTAAATATCCTGCCAGGAGGGAGAAATATAGTAGATTGATACCAGATGATCATTTTCATATCACCCCATATGGCTGAAAAAGATATGCCGCATGTAGGTTGAATTACCGTGTCAATTACTATCCACTTCATTTGTTATGTCTTATCCCACGGTGCTTAATATAGTTCATTTGGATGTTCATTTCTTGATTTTGCATATGTGTATATTACTCCCAAAAAAATAAATTAATTAAAAATTAATGTCATTATCTATATAAAACAAAATTTAAAGCAAGGAATCTCAATAGAGATTAAACAAAATGAGATTTAGTGAAAACATTAAATTATTCACTTCGTTTTAGATTTGTTTAGCTAAAATGTTATACATTCAAATGACTGAATATTCTGTAATTAAAACATAGCCTTTATGCTACTTTGAGCCAATTTGCTAAACATTATGGTTGGCCTTTTAATATAACGATAATGATGAATATAAGCATGACATGAGAATAATGTTTCAATTTTTTAGTTATATAGGAATGGTTTGACCCATTCCTGGCTAAAATACATATAACCGGATGATGACTAAACCAAAACACATGTGCGTTAAGTATTGAAACGGGCGTATGGCACGCCCGTTGGTTTTATAAATATGTTAACCGTTATAAAATAACGTATAGAAAGTCAAGTGATCACATTTCAAATATCAAGTTGATAGTATTGATCTGGTGATTATTTATGGGTGGCAATAAAAAGATAGTATTACTCATCCATATGAATAGTCTCTGCACTTTTATTTCCATTATGCTAATGCCTTACTGAATTATGAAGCATTTTTTAAGCATCCAACTTTAGCTAGATTAATGGTTTATTGTTTTCTACATCTTCAATATATAAAAGCGTATTATCAATGGCGTAGTAACTGCGTTTGTTATGATTAACATCAGTAACCCACCGGAAAACGCCAGCGTCTGCCAGTGTTGAACAGTATTCCCGAAATGTAGATTTTCCGCAAATATGAAGCAATGCGGCCTCTTTTATTTTAGCAGGGTTCTTGGTCGTACTAACTTTTAACAGGTTCCTGGTTCCTCTTAATAACAAAACCGTGTCATCGTGAGTAATAATTCTGATGTTATCCGTAGCTAGATAATAAATGTAATGTGCAATACGGTGATGTTTTAATTCTGAATAAAACCAGGAGAAGTTTTGCTCTTTTCTCACTTGCTCAAACATCTTTTGAAAAACAACGACCTGATCCATCAGGATAATAACCTCTTGTTAGTTGTGAGATTGCGTAGTGTGCACGATCGGTTTTACCACTTCAATCTGGTCTGTCCTTTGGCTGTGATATGTACAAAGTGTGAAAGGGGGATTACCTGAATTCTCCCGGTGAACATTTTGTAATGGACCAGCTCCGGTACAAACGCTGTTGTGGGTTCAGATTATAACATTCTGTCTAAGGGGCGGGATAAAGGTGAAATTAGGGGGCATGGAAGATGACTTTATAACCTTGCTCACCCCAGTGTTGTAAAAGTTCGTTTTGCCTTCTCGTTGGTGCCATGCCTGTCCAGACAATCAATGTTTGCGTCGGGAACAGTTCCGGGCGCGGCGATTCAATGGGATCAGCAAGAACAGAAATGTGCCATCCTGACAATGATAAACGCCATGCTTCCAGCCACAATCGTGCTCTCTCTTCAACATTCCACGCCATCAGAATGGCTTCTTTACCGGGCTTACGGCGCATTTCGAAAAGCGAGGCTGCTGCGTATTCAATTAATGCGCCGTCAAACATACTGCTCATAATGCGGGAGGTGTTGTGATCAAGCACGAGACGCTGGCGAACAGGAAGGTAAACATGATTAATCAATTGATCTACTGGGTACTCTCGGCCCAGTGAAATAATTCTCGCGCGTAGTTTGGCAGGATTAGCCATACGAAGAATTGACATCATCTCTTCTTGCAGGCGGCTCCAGTCATCTTCCGTATCCTGGCTGGTGGTTTCCAGTAATGCTTTAACTTTGCCTACAGGGACGCCATTACTTATCCAACGCTTGATCTCTTCGATGCGTTGTATGTCTTCTTCATCAAAGAGTCGGTGTCCGCCTTCACTGCGCTGTGGTTTTAACAAACCGTAGCGGCGTTGCCAGGCCCGGAGAGTGACAGGATTAATCCCGCAACGTTCAGCAACATCACCAATGCTGTAATAAGCCACAATTCCTCCTTGCGGTCACAAATCTCCGTCGCCTGTACACGACCCAATAATACTTTGTACAATATACGCTAAAATTGTACAAAGTATAAATAAGATTTCAGCTAAATTGAATGAAACATTATTTTTAATGTGGATTAAATTTAAACATAACGTATTCATTTTCACGATGATTTTCAGAAATCATACGAAATAATGTGCTGAAAATTATTTTTTCTCCGGCCACGCAACTGAAGGGATACCATTCAATTTAGCTTTCGCAAACAGATCTCCCTGAAACATCTCAATTCCTGCAGATTCAAGCCACATCCACTCTTCTGGTGTTGTCACACCCATAGCAGAGACTTGAATTTCAAGTGATGTACAGCATTTTATGATCGCTTGAATAATTGCCTGCCGTGGCCCGCTTTTATGAACATTGGTAATCAATTCCTGACTGATTTTAATTCTGTCAGGCTGGAAGCGTGACAGGAGTAACAAACCGGCAAAACCTGCGCCAAAATGATCAATTGCTACACTGATACCGGCAGCCTTAAGCGATTTAATCGCTTCTGCAAACTCATCAAACCGAGATATGACTTCACTTTCAGTAAATTCAACGATGATTTGTTCAGGCACCAGAGCATTGGCCTTTATTTCATCAAGTAAAAAAGAGACTGCGTCAGGTTCGTTAACCAGGGTCATAGGTAATAGATTGATTGAAATCATTTTATCACCGAGCTCAAGTGCGTGTGCCATCGCGAATGCAAGCGCCTTACTTTTGAGATCCGCTTTGTAGATTTCCCCGTCTTTACGCTGCCCAACCGCTATAGCTGATGGGCTATCTTCATTTTTTTGCACAATGGCTTCAAAAGCGATTATCCGCCGCGATAAGGGATCGACAATAGGATGAAAGGCAAAGTGGTCATTTATAGTTGGTGAAAGGGTACAGGAATCAAGTTCTTTATCAGATCCGTCAGCGATAAAAAGCCAGGAGTCTTCGGCAGGGATCTCGAAATAGGTTGCTTGTTCGGTTGCAAGGACAAAAGTACGAAAAAATTGTAGCGCTCTGTCATCATAAGTTAGCTGAAATTTTGATGTGCCTTTGTCGAATACGGCCTGTAAAACGTCATCTCGCTCGTGCAGGCGCAAATCAAATAATTCCATTCCCGCTTTGCCAAAACGGCGAGCAGGCGCGTAATCGCACATCAGCTCAACAATATTATAGTGCCGTGGATCCTGGCATATAGCCCGATATATCATTTTAACCTGTTCTTCCGGACCTTCCAGAAGCTGGAAAAAATGAGAACCATTAAACAGTAAGATCCCTGTTACGTCAGACTGCATGTTCCTGCGATTTGCTATCGAAACCATTTCTTCGATTTTTTTGACAGGTTCGTCGTCACGTATATGGCTACGATAAATAAGGGTGGTAAGCATTAACTGTCCAGGGTAATGGGAGAGGCGAGAGTAAGACGGTAACAGACATATCTTCCGGTGTCTTTCTTTTAATACCAAAACATAACTGTTTCTTTACATTGATAAAAAATGGAAAAAGTTGAAGATGAGTTGGCGAAAATTCTTGTATAGGTTGTTATCTAAATGATGCAATATTTTTTATCATAACATGTTGTTTTGTATGTATTAGCACTAAATGCAAAAAATTAATTTATCATTCTGTACACATATTTCGTACAAGTTTGCTATTGTTACCTCACTTAACATTGATTAACATTTTTAACAGAGGCGTAGCATGCATCAAAATTCAGTGACTTCAGATTCTGCGGGAGCAATCACTCGTTACTTTGCAAAAGCTAACTTGCCTACTCAGCAGGAAACTCTCGGGGAAATTGTGACTGAGATTTTGAAAGATGGACGTAATCTGAGTCGAAAGTCGCTTTGTGCCAAACTTCTTTGCCGACTGGAACAAGCGACAGGGGAAGAGGAACAGAAACATTATAATGCACTAATTGGGTTGCTTTTTGAATAATGCAACAGCCTGATTATTTAACAGGTTAGCTATGAAGTCGTTATGAAGACATCTGATAATGAAAGTATAAAATATGAAATTACTGGCCAGGCGGTGCTCCATATACTGCGCATGAAGATAAATTTTTCGTTGCAGACTCTTATTAAGCAATTACTCGTAATGAAATCGGCTGAGGAAAATGCTTTCCGACGAGATTTAATTGACAGCATTATTCGTGATTTTAGCAACAGTGATACAGGAGGGCCAAACAGAAGAACAGCGATAGCTGACAATAAAAGTATGTTCAATGGTAAGAAAATAAACAGAATACATTAAAATTTCATAAGTAAGATGAGAGGTTACCATGCTTGAAGATACTACAATTCATAATGCAATAACTGATAAAGCGTTATCAAGTTACTTTCGCAGTTCGGGTAATTTGTTAGAAGAAGAGTCAGCAGTGTTAGGGCAGGCTGTCACCAATTTAATGCTTTCAGGCGATAATGTTAATAATAAAAATATTATCTTAAGTCTGATACACTCCCTGGAAACAACAAATGATATCCTCAAAGCTGATGTGATCAGAAAAACACTGGAAATCGTGTTGCGATACACAGCGGATGATATGTGACTTTTAATTATTAAGTATAAATTTATAGAAAACTCATTCATCTTATTTTTGTCTGTCGCTTTAGACTATACACAGCATAATTTTATTGGGTTAATATTTCTACGAGGCTGACATGAATAATTCAATCCCAGAGAGATTTATTTTGCAATGTGCTTTGTTTAAAAATCTCGAGAGGGAGGTGTTCATGACGCATGGGTATGTTGATAGTTATATTATTGATCAGGCTTTACGCTTGCGTTTAAAAGATGAAACCAGTGTGATTCTTTCTGATCTCTATCTGCAAATATTGCAGTACATTGAAATGCATAAGACTACACTAACGGATATCATTATTAATGACAGGGAATCCGTGATCTCTTAGAACTTGAGTAAGGTTATAGAATAAACATCAGCTGTATTACCATGCTGGTGCAAAGTGAGCATTTCAGGCGTTATGCTTTCTTAATATGTCCGCAATATCAGGTGCCAAGAATGGAGAGTTCTCGCTCTCCATTCTTGACACCTGATATCCCGCCTAATTTATTTTATCCTATCTACATTATGCTCAATAATTAATGGGTTAGATCAAGATGGAGAAAATTTTATCTTCGGCGTGGATATTTCTTATGCTCTCTACCATGCTCTCTGTAGATGCCAGCGCGAGCGAATGAATGGCATTTTCATGTATTAAACCCTTTGGCCGGGACAAGCAAATGCGCAATACACTCATACCCATCCTCGTTGCGATATGCTTGTTTATAACCGGTGTCGCTATTTTGAACATCCAGCTCTGGTATTCCGCAAAAGCAGAGTACCTGGCAGGAGCGAGATATGCCGCCAACAATATCAATCATATACTTGAAGAAGCGTCACAGGCGACTCAAACAGCGGTTAACATTGCCGGGAAGGAATGCGACCTCGAGGAGCAATATCAGCTTGGCACTGAAGCAGCTCTGAAACCTCACCTGCGCACAATCATCATTCTCAAACAGGGAACGGTCTGGTGTACATCCTTACCGGGGAATCGGGTCCTGCTGTCTCGTATTCCTGTTTTCCCGGACAGTAATTTACTGTTGGCTCCGGCAATCGACACCGTTAATAGATTACCTATCCTGCTCTATCAGAGCCAATTTGCAGATACGCGCATTTTGGTTACGATAAGTGATCAGCATATTCGCGGGGCGCTTAATGTACCCTTGAAAGGGGTAAGGTATGTATTACGCGTGGCGGATGACATTATTGGACCTACGGGTGATGTGATGACGCTTAATGGACATTATCCCTATACCGAGAAGGTTCACTCCACAAAATATCATTTCACTATTATCTTTAACCCGCCACCACTCTTTAGCTTCTACAGACTTATCGATAAAGGCTTTGGGATATTGATATTTATTCTGTTAATCGCCTGCGCCGCTGCTTTGCTGCTTGATAGGTATTTCAATAAAAGCGCAACGCCTGAAGAGATCCTGCGACGGGCTATAAATAATGGGGAGATCGTCCCTTTTTACCAACCTGTGGTAAATGGTCGGGAAGGGACATTGCGGGGAGTTGAGGTGTTAGCCCGCTGGAAACAACCTCACGGTGGATATATATCACCCGCGGCATTTATTCCACTTGCTGAAAAATCCGGATTAATCGTTCCGCTTACGCAAAGCCTGATGAATCAGGTTGCCAGACAGATGAACGCTATCTCGAGTAAACTGCCGGAGGGTTTTCATATTGGAATTAATTTTAGCGCCTCGCATATTATTTCGCCGACGTTTGTCGACGAGTGCTTAAATTACCGTGACAGTTTTACCCGCCGCGATTTAAACCTCGTTCTGGAAGTCACCGAGCGTGAGCCATTAAATGTTGATGAAAGTCTGGTTCAGCGGTTGAACATTCTGCATGAAAATGGTTTTGTCATCGCGCTGGATGATTTCGGTACTGGCTACTCAGGGCTTTCTTATCTGCATGACCTGCATATTGATTATATCAAAATTGATCACAGTTTCGTTGGCCGCGTCAACGCAGACCCAGAATCAACCCGAATTCTGGATTGTGTATTGGATCTGGCGCGTAAACTTTCGATCAGTATCGTCGCTGAAGGTGTCGAAACGAAAGAACAACTTGATTATCTGAACCAAAATAATATCACATTTCAGCAGGGTTATTATTTCTATAAACCTGTTACATACATCGACCTGGTCAAAATTATCCTTTCTAAACCGAAGGTGAAGGTTGTGGTTGAGTGAAAATTGATCAGTAAGGCCATGGTGCGGTGTAATTATAGACAGCTAATTAGCTCGTTGCCTCTTGTTACTATTGTTCATTATTTTGTTTGCTATAATTGTTTGAAAGTTTTGACAGGATTGCCATTAGTAGCATGAACAATAGTAATAATCTGGATTATTTCACTCTCTATATCATCTTTTCCATTGCATTTATGCTGATCACTCTCCTGGTCATCCTTATTGCAAAACCCAGTACCGGGCTGGGAGAAGTGCTTGTGACGATAAATTTGCTTAATGCCCTTGTTTGGCTGGCGATCAATCTGGTTAATCGATTAAGGGAAAGACTCGTCAGCCACAGGGATCAGCACTAATCTTTCAGTTTCTCACTGTCAGTATGCGGCTGAATGGGTTGCTGGCAGTGAACGCCTGGATCATTGAAGGAAAGGTATTATTGCGCAAATAGTTGTCAACCCTGGTGTTATCACAGTTGTTTTTATATATCATCGAAATAATTCTCATGGCAACTATTAATAGTTTTGATGTCGAAGAGTTATTTGTTAAACAAAATCGTCACTCCAAAGTGATCAATGTCATGAAAATAAGGTGAAAAATGATAATGCTGACTTATTTATCATTTATGCATTGTCGCTGTTTATCTATTTAAATTTCTTGTGCTTTTGTTTTTGTCTTTACCCTCCGTTTTGGTAATCTGAACTCATAGGTTATTTGACCAGGAATGTTTGTTAATCCAATGAATGGATGGTTAATCTATGAAACTGAAAAAACTCCCCGGGTTTAGTTTAGGACTTATTGCTTTGGCGGTGGGTAATGCATAAACTGGATAGTTTATTCAGCACGATGAACCTAAACATGTTGTTGAAATAAAAGATGGAGAAGTAAAAGATATTGATAATGCGCTAGTTATAACAACGGGTAATGGAAGTTACGGTGTATCTGTTGCAGGAAAGGGTAGCAATTTAACCATTAACAATGGCGTCATTGTAACAACGGGTGGTTTATATCCTTCTGGCAATAGTCCTCTAAGCACAGTATATACAGCTAGCGCAGTCGTAAGTGAATATGGCGGTGCAGTTATTTTGCAGGGTAATAATACGATTGTCACAACGGGGGATTACTCAATTGGTTTGCTAAGTCAAACGAATGGAAACCTGAATACTGATACCATAATAAGAGTCAACACTGACGGTTCGGTTAACCCCCATTTATCTGACGAAGGTAATACTTTTATTGTTACTGCGGGTAATCACGCAGTCGGCGTTCTTGCTTGTGCATCTCCCGGAAGCGCGCGTGCGTGTGTATCTTCTCTTGATGAAGAAAGTACTGCCGATACAGGAAGTAATGAAAATAACGCCAAAGCAAAACTGGATATGGCAAAAGGGGAGATAACAACCCACGGAACAGAAAGTTATGCCGCTTACGCTAATGGCACTGTCGTCAAGGCGGGTAGCAAGCTTGATTATACCAATGCCAGCGTTACATTAACCGATGTTGATATTACCACGCATGGGGACAATGCTCATGCCATCGCTGCTCGCCAGGGGACTGTTTCATTTAACCAGGGAGAAATTCATACAACGGGTCCTGACGCCGCGATTGCTAAAATTTATAATGGCGGCAAGGTGACGCTGAAAAATACATCTGCAGTCGCGCATCAGGGGGCTGGAATTGTGCTGGAGTCTTCCATAAATGGTCAGGAAGCAACGGTAGATATTTTATCAGGTAGCTCACTACGGTCAGCAAATGAAATCCTCTACAATAAAAATGAGACGAGTAACGTGACCATTACGGATAGTGAGGTATCATCGGCTGCAGATGTTTTTATTAATAATATTAAAGGTCATTTGGTCATCGATGCATCTAATTCAAAAATAACGGGTTCAGCCAATCTTTCAACAGATGATAGCACTCATACCTATCTGTCGCTTTCAGATAATAGTACCTGGGATATTAAAACTGACTCAACGGTGAGCAAGCTCACGGTTGACAATAGTACGGTCTATATTTCCCGGGCAGATGGAAAGGCTTTCGAACCAACAAGATTAACAATAACTGAAAATTACGTTGGTAATAATGGCGTATTGCATCTCAGAACTGAATTGGGTGATGATAATTCAGCTACGGATAAAGTCGTTATTAATGGAAATACCTCTGGAACAACCCGAGTTAAAGTTACCAATGCTGGCGGCAGCGGGGCTTACACGTTAAATGGGATAGAGATTATCAGCGTTGAGGGGGAATCAAATGGAGAATTTATTAAGGATTCGAGGATTTTCGCCGGTGCCTACGAATATTCATTAACCCGAGGTAATACCGAAGCGACCAATAAAAACTGGTATCTGACTAACTTCCAGGCAACGAGCGGCGGTGAAACAAACTCCGGAGGAAGTTCAGCGCCTACTGTTGCGCCTACCCCCGTCCTGCGCCCCGAAGCTGGAAGTTACGTCGCCAACCTGGCAGCCGCTAACACTCTTTTTGTTATGCGTCTGAACGATCGTGCAGGTGAAACGCGCTACATCGATCCTGTAACTGAACAGGAGCGTTCAAGCCGACTTTGGCTACGTCAAATTGGCGGGCATAATGCCTGGCGTGACAGCAACGGACAGTTGAGAACGACCTCGCATCGCTACGTCTCGCAGTTAGGGGCCGATCTGTTAACCGGTGGTTTTACCGACAGTGACAGTTGGCGTTTGGGAGTGATGGCTGGTTATGCCCGCGACTACAACTCAACTCATTCCAGCGTGTCGGATTATCGTTCGAAAGGGAGTGTCAGAGGCTATAGCGCAGGGCTGTATGCCACCTGGTTTGCCGATGACATCAGTAAAAAAGGCGCATACATTGACGCCTGGGCGCAATATAGCTGGTTTAAAAACTCGGTGAAAGGGGATGAGTTAGCCTATGAATCCTATAGCGCGAAAGGCGCAACCGTCTCGCTGGAAGCGGGTTACGGCTTTGCCCTGAATAAATCCTTTGGTCTGGAAGCGGCGAAATATACGTGGATCTTCCAGCCACAGGCACAGGCTATCTGGATGGGCGTCGATCATAATGCGCACACGGAAGCCAATGGCTCACGTATTGAGAATGACGCAAATAACAACTTCCAGACCCGACTTGGTTTCCGCACCTTTATTCGTACTCAGGAGAAAAACAGCGGTCCTCACGGTGACGACTTTGAACCTTTTGTTGAAATGAACTGGATCCATAACAGTAAAGATTTTGCTGTCTCAATGAATGGTGTGAAAGTCGAACAAGACGGGGCGCGTAATCTGGGGGAAATTAAACTTGGCGTAAATGGCAATCTGAATCCGTCGGCCAGCGTCTGGGGTAATGTGGGCGTGCAGCTGGGTGATAATGGCTACAATGACACCGCAATGATGGTGGGCCTGAAATATAAGTTCTGATCCCGCCATTAGCTAAAAAACCGCGTCGATTTCATCGACGCGGTAACATATGAAATATTATTTTTTGCCGATAGCACGCATGGTGTCATCAATTGCCGTGATCAACAGCATTTGCGGGTCTTTAGCGCAAACCTGATTCAGTTTTTCTACCACTTTGGCGCTCAGTTCCGGAGATTGTTCAATTTTTAAATCACGGCTGGCAACGCTGGCATTACCCATTACCGCAACAATTTCTGCAACCTGTGCGCTGTCAGTTTTTGCCATTTCGTTGGCTTCTGCGCAAGTAATATAGGTTTCTGACGGCAAACCGTTTTTAATATTGTAGTCCTGCGCCCAGGTCATTGGTGCGAAAACAAACAGACCCGCCAGTAAAGCAAATTTTTTCATCATCATTCCTTATTTCATTTTACCCAGAATTGCACCACCCGTACCGCCAATCACGGCACCTTTAATCGCCCCTTCGAGGCCATTGCCGGTCAGAACGCCAGTGACAGCACCAACGGCGGCACCCACTTTTGCACCTTTACGTGCATTTTTACCGTCGCGGCCTTTTTCTGTTACTGCACCAACACCAGCGCCAACAGCTGCACCTTTCAGTACGCCATTAACACCATTGCCAGTAAGTAAACCAACGCCTGCGCCTAGCAATGCACCTTTCGTGGTGCGATTCATATCCGCCATCGCTGGCGTGGAGCAGAACAATGCTGAGATAAGCCCGAAGGCAAGTATTTTTTTCTTCAACTTAGATGTCCGGTATTAAGTAAGTTGCACACACAATAATTTCGTCTTCAATTAAGATCTGCTTAACTAAAGAACGCTCGCTATTATTCAGATAATTCAAAATGAGCGTGACTGTGATGATAGGAATTATGTTTTTACGGGAATAAGAATAATCTCAAATGAGAAATAACTCATTGATTGACAATATTTTTATTCAAGAAGTGTCATTGAGTGTTAATACAATGTTGTAAAGGTAAGATAATCTGATTTATGAATATTATTGTGTGATTTTTATGTGAGCAGAAAATATTCATCAGCAATGATTACATTAGTCATTTTATTTTGCCGACGGCCTCATTGTCGAAAAATAAGCGTACAACAGTATTATCAGAAAAGAGTGATTTTTTATCCAACTACACTTCAGCGCACTGCGTTTAAAAAATGCCTTTTCTTATGCGGGATATCATTATTTCATCATGATGTCTTTGATGAGCGGTGAACACAATACACCTGCGCTGTCTCTTCAGGATCAATCCCCTGGTCTGGTGCCTGCGGGCTGATGTTGCAGCAGAGCTAAGGTCACTTAGACGCTACTATCATTTATCCAATGGCATGGGGTCGAAATCAGTCGATACCCGCAGTATATATCGTGAACTGGGCGCAACGCTGAGTTACAACATGCGTCTGGGTAACGGTATGGAAGTTGAGCCGTGGCTGAAGGCGGCTGTGCGCAAAGAATTTGTCGATGATAACCGGGTGAAAGTGAATAATGACGGTAATTTTGTCAATGATTTGTCGGGCAGACGTGGAATATATCAGGCAGGTATTAAAGCCTCATTCAGCAGTTCGTTAAGCGGGCATCTCGGGGTGGGGTATAGCCATGGTGCCGGTGTGGAATCCCCGTGGAACGCGGTGGCTGGTGCGAACTGGTCGTTCTGACCATCAACGATTAAACTGCGCTTCGGCGTAGTTTTCGTTTACAGGGTGTTAAAAGGGAAAATTCTGCGGCAAAAAAAGCCCGCCAGTTACGGCGGGAAACCTCATCCTATGGGAGAACAATGAATAATGAAATTGCGGGGTTATCATCTCCCAGTATACCCATACTAACAATAAGGTTATTTACTCAGCCAGGTATAAACATTTTGTTCTGTGTGGGGGGAACGGCATTAAGGTGTAAAGGGGGGGGAAGCAATGAGTAGCATCAGCAAGAATACTCGCCGCTCTTATCAAACGTGGATGAGGGGGATGAAAAACTCAAGGCAGAGATGACTCTGCCTTGAAGATAAATGCGCTTTTACAGCGGGCTTATTTCAGCTCTTCTGCTTCCGGCAAGGTCACGTTCAGCTCAAGAATAGAAATATCGCCATCTTTTTGCTCAAGCTGTACGGTTACCATCTCAGGATCAATTTGTACGTATTTACAAATGACCTCAAGAATATCTTTACGCAACTGCGGCAGATAGTGCGGTTCTGCATCGCTGCGACGGCGTTCAGCAACAATAATCTGCAGCCGTTCTTTTGCAATGTTGGCCGTGTTTTTCTTCCGCGAGAGAAAGAAATCGAGTAATGCCATAACTTATCCTCCGAACAAGCGTTTGAGGAAGCCTTTCTTCTCTTCTTCAATGAAGCGGAAAGGACGTTCTTCTCCCAACAGACGTTCTACGGTATCTGCGTAGGCTTTACCCGCATCGGCGTTAATGTCGAGAATGACCGGTTCACCCTGGTTAGAGGCGCGCAATACTGATTGATCCTCAGGGATCACGCCGACGAGTTTGATGCGCAGGATCTCCAGCACATCTTCCATGCTCAGCATGTCACCTCTGCTTACGCGGCCTGGGTTATAGCGCGTTAACAGCAGGTGCTCTTTAATAGGCTCTTCGCCATTTTCTGCGCGGCGTGATTTCGACGCCAGAATGCCTAAAATACGGTCAGAGTCGCGTACTGAGGAGACTTCCGGGTTGGTGGTAATAATGGCTTCGTCTGCAAAATAGAGTGCCATTAGCGCACCGGTTTCAATCCCTGCCGGGGAGTCGCAAACGATAAATTCAAAATCCATCGCTTTCAGATCATCAAGAACTTTGGCGACCCCTTCACGGGTGAGGGCATCTTTATCGCGAGTTTGCGATGCCGGAAGAATATAGAGATTTTCAGTACGCTTATCTTTAATTAACGCCTGATTTAGCGTTGCATCGCCCTGAATGACGTTGACGAAATCGTAAACGACCCGACGTTCACAACCCATAATCAGGTCGAGATTACGCAGGCCGATATCAAAATCTATCACGACAGTTTTCTTTCCCTTCTGGGCCAAACCAGTGGCGATGGCCGCGCTGGAGGTTGTCTTACCAACACCCCCTTTGCCCGAAGTAACAACAATAATGCGTGCCATAGAAATTCCTTGTTAAAAAGGGATCAATTTAACGGTTGAACGGTCAAAGCGTTTTCAACTAACTGCAGTCGTGCCGCTTTGCCATAAAATTCTGCTGGGATTTGATCACTCAGCCAGTATTCACCTGCGATGGACACCAGTTCCGCCATCAGGTTCGTACAAAATATTTGCGTTTCCCGGTCACCACTTGCCCCTGCCAGCGCACGACCGCGCATCATGCCATAGACATGAATGTTACCATCGGCAATCAATTCGGCCCCAGCGCTAACGTGGCTTGTAACAATCAGATCACATTGTGGAGCATAAATACGCTGACCGGAACGCACCGGGGTATCTATTAAACGCGTTTTTGTGACCGGCGTTGTATTTTGCGCTGGAGCCTGCGGTGCGGGAGCTGGACGCGGCGCTTTTTCCTTTCCTTCCGTCAGGATAGGCAGCCCCATTTTTTCAATTTCGGCTTTAAGTTGCGCATCTTTGCAGCCACTTACGCCAATAACCCGCAAACCGGTTGCCGAAACCGCCTTATGCATCGCTGACCAGTTTACCGGGTCTTCCAGTGCACTGACGTTGAGTACAACGGGGGCATGTTTTAAAAATGCGGGGGCCTGAGCGATTTTGTCTTCCAGCGCCTGATGGATAACCTTAGGTTCTGCCTCATGCAGATGAACCACAGATAAAGTGAAGCTACTGCCTTTAAGCTCGATTGGCGTGTTTGACATCCTGGCCTTACTCAATTAGCTATTAATCATCGCCAGCGCGCGATGATGTTCCGAAGACTATAAGGCATGTTATAGTCTGGATTATATTGAGGCAAGTCACCCTCCCATTTATTCAGAGTAAAAGTCTATTCTGTGATAAATGGCGCTGATACATAGCTTAAAAAATACCCTTGTCAATCAACCCATTGCCGTCGTACTTTTGATTGTTCTTATTTACGCTTCCTTTTTCCGCACCCTAATCGTAACAGCATCTTCAGACCTGTTTAAATATCCAGTATTGAGGCGAGTGTATTTTTTCACCACGCCAGGCTTTCTTAACTTTCCATTTTTTGCGGCATCATTAAAGAACAGATACCCGTTATCTTAATATCCGCCACAGAATTGCTCTATCATAGAAACCGCAGAAGACGTCTGATACTTCTGTCAGGTCATCGTAACTCGTCCAGGTCAGCGGTTTTGATTACGGATTGATGATGAAATGAGCATAAGTGTTGTACGGTTGGATTATCAGGATGTGCTATGAATATGATGCGTATTTTTTATATCGGATTGTCAGGTGTGGGGATGATGTTCTCATCAATGGCGTCTGGAAATGACGCTGGCGGACTTCAATCTCCGGCGTGCGGCGTTGTTTGCGACCCGTATATTTGTGTTAACTCAGATGGCATTTCCCCAGAGTTAACAAGGAAATATCTCGGCGAAAAAGCCGCTGAAAACTTACAATCAGTACAAGGTTACGATCCCAGCGAATTTACATTCTCTAACGGTGTATTTTGCGATGTTAAAGAAAAATTATGTCGTGATGATCGTTATTTTGGTGTAGATGGTAAGCGGAGTGGAAAAATCAATCAAACCACCACAAAGATGTTATTTATGTGTCGTGAGTGATGTCTTGTTTACATGATGTTCTATTCGTCATTAACCTCTTGAGCGACAGAGAGGAGTGGGGCGTTAACGTTTATGACGGGGAGAGTCCCCGTCGGTTGACATTTACTTAATTTGAATATCGACGTTATATTTTTTAGTTTTGTTTTTACGGGCGTCGTTTCGGGTTTGCAGCACTCGCAGCTCATATTTGCCAGAAGCAGGGAGTGAGTATTGTCCGTGACTATCGAGTTCTGGGGAATATCTGGATAAATCAACAGAATCATCGATTCCTGGCCCGAAGAGGTAAGTATCAGCGCCTTCATTAGAGATACTCACATGCACTTTCTGACCTTTTTTGGCATAGAAGGTATATGTATCGTAATCGTATCCCTTTATTTCGCCGGAGTACTGAGCGCTGCTATGGCCTTTTCTGAACTCAACATTGACATTCTTACCCGCAGCAAAGCTCGTGGAGGTTAGCAGTGCAAGTAACAATACAGCCTTACTGATGCCCTTAATTTTCATTGGTAGTCTCCTGTTCAGAATGAGTACGATGAACTGTTATAATATAACAATTCATCACAGGAGAATTCCAGTGGCTTTCCTGCGTTCGGTTAAATCCCGGCGCGGCATTTTTGCCGGGGGGGATTACTTATAAAGGGGGCATGGACTGAACAAACCGTAGGAATCTACAGCTGGCTGGCTTGTGGCGCGGGTTTCATTGATGTTAGCTTATGCCAAAACCTGGCATCTTAAAGAGTAAAAGTATGTTTTGTGTGATTTATCGAAGCAGCAAGCGTGATCAGACCTATTTATATGTCGAAAAAAAAGACGATTTTTCGCGTGTTCCTGAGGAACTGATGAAAGGTTTTGGTCAGCCTCAGTTAGCGATGATTCTTCCGCTGGATGGGCGGAAGAAACTGGTCAATGCCGATATTGAAAAGGTTAAACAGGCATTAACCGAGCAAGGTTACTATTTGCAGTTACCGCCACCACCCGAAGATTTGCTGAAGCAACATCTTTCCGTCATGGGGCAGAAAACAGACGACACGAACAAATAACCGATATCCGGCGGTGGCATTATCTTTGTCGGCGCGGGTTTTCATATCCACGATAAGGTGAGGGGAACGTTATGTATCAACATCACAACTGGCAAGGTGCGCTGCTGGATTATCCGGTGAGTAAAGTAGTCTGTGTTGGCAGTAACTATGCCAAACATATTAAAGAGATGGGCAGCGCAGTGCCCGAAGAGCCAGTGCTGTTTATTAAACCAGAAACGGCACTGTGCGATCTGCGGCAGCCATTGGCGATCCCATCCGATTTCGGTTCAGTTCATCATGAAGTCGAACTGGCGGTGTTGATTGGCGCGACGCTGCGTCAGGCTACGGAAGAGCATGTCCGCAAAGCCATTGCCGGTTACGGCGTGGCGCTTGATCTGACATTGCGTGATGTTCAGGGAAAAATGAAGAAAGCCGGGCAGCCGTGGGAAAAGGCTAAAGCGTTTGATAACTCTTGTCCGCTTTCCGGGTTTATTCCCGCGGCGGAATTTACCGGCGATCCACAAAATACAACGCTGGGCCTGAGCGTAAACGGCGAACAACGCCAGCAAGGTACGACTGTGGACATGATCCATAAAATCGTTCCGCTGATCGCTTATATGAGCAAGTTCTTTACCCTCAAGGCCGGTGACGTTGTGCTGACAGGCACGCCTGATGGCGTCGGCCCGTTGCAAAGCGGTGATGAGCTGACAGTCACTTTCGATGGGCATTCTTTGACAACTCGCGTTTTGTAATACTTTTTGCCGCCTGAAAGCGGCGGCAAAACTTGCATCGCTGTGCCAGACTGGTTATAAGGTGCGTTTTAACGTAATGGCGGAACACCTGATGAGCGATGTACCTTTCTGGCAAAGTAAAACCCTGGACGAAATGAGCGATGCGGAATGGGAGTCGTTGTGTGATGGTTGCGGTCAGTGTTGCCTGCATAAACTGATGGATGAAGACACCGACGAAATCTACTTCACTAACGTCGCCTGTCGCCAGCTCAATATTAAAACCTGTCAATGTCGGAACTACGAACGTCGTTTCGAGTTTGAACCTGACTGCATTAAATTAACCCGTGAAAATCTGCCAACATTCGAATGGCTGCCAATGACCTGCGCTTATCGCTTGCTGGCGGAAGGTAAAGATTTACCTGCGTGGCATCCGCTGCTTACTGGTTCGAAAGCGGCAATGCATGGCGAACGTATCTCTGTGCGTCATATCGCAGTGAAAGAATCAGAAGTGATTGACTGGCAGGATCATATCTTAAATAAACCTGACTGGGCGCAGTGATAAATTTAATAGATGTTGATGGGGGCTTTCTTAATATACGTCTGGATACTCGCCATTTCGTAGCCCTGTTTTTGAAAGCGCTCTGTCATAATGAGAGTTACCCGATACCTTATTATCAACAGGTAACTCTCAATCTTTAAAAAACGTCTGTATTTTTAAATGTGATAAACTTTATACCTTGAGTACATGGAGAGAATAATCGCTTATCAGACTTCAGGTACCTCAAAGAGTGTCTTCTTACCGTGTCTTTTCTGATACTCATTACAGGTGTTAATCATTTTTTTTGCCGCTTCTTTTAGCAAAGAAAGCATTAAATCATCATAATCAACGTAGAATCTGGTTGTTTCAGTTTCCGTTTTTATCTCCCCGATGGCGGCTATTTCGGTGGTTAATTTCAATTTGGCGGCATCGATATCTTTATTCGCTTGTTTAACCGTGTTAGACAGGGTGGTAAAGAAACTCTGCACAGATTTTAACTTGTTCTTCAATTCTGGAATCAGTTTCCCTTCAACTACGCCCGCAGCAATAGAATAGGAAATGATTAAACCAAATGGACCGGCGACGACACCGGCTGCGGCACCGGCATACGCTTCCTTCCTGATTTTATCTACCTGTGACTGGAAATAGCTGCTTTTTTCTGAAAAATCATTGGTTAACTGGCTATCTAACGCCAGCAGTTTCCCGGAAGCGTTGTTGAAACTTTGTGAGCTTACCAGCAGGGATTTTTGCGCTTCATTCAGCTTCGTGATACCGTCATCCAGTACCTTAATGAGAATGTCTTTCTGGGCGGATGCTTTCTTCTCATTGTACTCATCAAATAGCAAAATATACGCTGCGAGCAATTGCGTCGCAACACCACACCATTCATACACTGTTTGGGTTGCTTCAAAATACTTATCCTGGCTATCCATAAGTAAGGTTTTAATATCGCCAACTAAAACGGAGGCTGCCTGTGAATACTCCTGTTTAAAGCGACTTAACTCTTTTATGGTTTCATCAAAGGTCTGCCAGGGGATGACCTGATCGAGATATTTATTATAAAGATCTAATGCTCCATCTGCGGTTTCGATTGCGTTTTTAACTACCTCTACCGTTTTATCTGCAACGATTTCAGTCATAATCATTCGCCTCTTTAAATATATAAATTGTAATGAAACTCCTGTTTTACAACTATTAAAGAATTTTACATCATCTAATTCATAGTTAGCCGGGCGGGATGCGTCAATGTCTTTATTTCTATTAATATGATAAATATCAAACAATGTTTAATGTCATTATGGCTGATGCTTCTATTCTATTTTTTAGCCGGGTGATATTTTTCATTTCTGCTGGATGAGCGTCGTCGCCAGAAGGCGCGTGAGCACAGGATAAGATAACGAAAAATCAGCAGTCTATGCAGCGACAAATATTGATAGCCTGAATCAGTATTGATCTGCTGGTAAGAACAGACTACTGTATATAAAAACAGTATAACTTCAGGCAGATTATTATGTTGTTTATCAAGCCTGCGGATCTCCGCGAAATTGTGACTTTTCCGCTATTTAGCGATCTTGTTCAGTGTGGCTTTCCTTCACCGGCCGCAGATTACATTGAACAGCGCATCGATCTGAATCAACTGTTGATCCAGCATCCCAGCGCGACTTACTTCGTCAAAGCAAGTGGTGATTCTATGATTGATGGTGGAATTAGTGACGGTGATTTACTGATTGTCGATAGCGCTATTACCGCCAGCCATGGTGATATTGTCATCGCTGCTGTTGACGGCGAGTTTACGGTGAAAAAATTGCAACTACGCCCGACTGTACAGCTTATTCCCATGAACAGTGCGTACTCGCCCATTACCATCAGTAGCGAAGATACGCTGGATGTCTTTGGTGTGGTGATCCACGTCGTTAAGGCGATGCGCTGATGTTTGCCCTCTGTGATGTAAACGCGTTTTATGCCAGCTGTGAGACGGTGTTTCGCCCTGATTTATGGGGTAAACCAGTGGTTGTGCTATCGAATAATGACGGTTGCGTTATCGCCCGAAACGCTGAGGCAAAGGCGCTGGGTGTTAAAATGGGCGATCCCTGGTTCAAACAAAAAGATCTGTTTCGTCGCTGTGGCGTGGTTTGCTTTAGCAGCAATTATGAGCTTTACGCAGACATGAGCAATCGGGTGATGTCGACGCTGGAAGAACTATCGCCCCGCGTCGAGATTTACAGTATTGATGAGGCATTCTGCGATCTGACCGGTGTGCGTAATTGTCGCGATCTGACTGATTTTGGCAGAGAAATTCGCGCAACGGTGCTACAACGTACCCATCTTACTGTTGGTGTGGGGATCGCCCAGACCAAAACGTTGGCTAAGCTTGCCAATCATGCGGCAAAAAAATGGCAGCGGCAGACGGGTGGGGTGGTGGATTTATCAAATCTGGAACGCCAGCGTAAATTAATGTCTGCTCTCCCCGTGGATGAAGTCTGGGGGATTGGACGGCGGATCAGCAAAAAACTGGATGCGATGGGGATCAAAACCGTTCTCGATTTGGCGGATACAGATATCCGGTTTATCCGTAAACATTTTAATGTCGTGCTCGAAAGAACGGTGCGTGAACTGCGCGGCGAACCCTGTTTGCAACTGGAAGAGTTTGCACCGACGAAGCAGGAAATTATCTGTTCCCGTTCGTTTGGTGAACGCATCACGGATTATACGTCGATGCGGCAGGCCATTTGTAGTTACGCTGCCCGGGCGGCGGAAAAACTTCGCAGCGAGCATCAATATTGTCGGTTTATCTCCACGTTTATTAAGACGTCACCATTTGCGCTCAATGAACCTTATTACGGCAATAGCGCGTCGGTAAAACTGCTGACGCCCACTCAGGACAGCAGGGATATCATTAACGCCGCTACGCGATCTCTGGATGCCATCTGGCAAGCGGGCCATCGTTATCAAAAAGCGGGCGTGATGCTGGGGGATTTCTTCAGTCAGGGAGTCGCGCAGCTCAATTTATTCGATGACAACGCACCGCGCCCCGGGAGTGAGCAATTGATGGCGGTAATGGATACGCTAAATGCTAAAGAGGGCAGAGGAACACTCTATTTTGCCGGGCAGGGGATCCAGCAACAATGGCAGATGAAGCGTGCCATGCTTTCACCACGTTATACAACGCGAAGTTCTGATTTACTGCGGGTCAAATAAACATAGCGGCAGGAAAAAAGCGCTCCCGCAGGAGCGCTGAATGGATTAGCGACCGAACAGGTCACGTTTTTTCGCTTTAAACGGCTGGGAAATCACCACCAGCACCGCGACAATCAGGTAAGCGATAAAAATACCGAGCAACCACTGCGGCATTTCCAGACCTAAAAAATCCCACTGACGCTCGGCACAATCGCCAGAGGCGACAAACACTTGCGGCACCCATTTATCCAGCGGCAGCCATTCCGGGAAACGAACCATAAAATCACAGGTGGCAAACGGCGAAGGATAGAGCTGAAGCATGGTGTGCTCGTAAGTTAACTGCACACCGCGGAACGCACTATACAACCAGATAACCATCGCTACATAACGCAGTGGCGTTTTTGGGGCGATCGCGCCAATCAGCGCAGCACCCAGAACGCCGAATAATGCGCAGCGTTCATAAATACAGAGCACGCAAGGTTTCAGTAACATCACATGCTGGAACCACAGCGCCGTCAGTTCCAGTGCCAGAGCAGTAAACGCCATCAACAGCCACGCGCCCCGGCCTTGTGAACATTGGTTCAAAAATCGCAACATAATCATTTCCCTGCAATATGCATAGAGTGCGCAGTTTAAACCAATTCATTCGCTGCGCCACCAGGAGGCAGCAAAAATAGGACGCAATTGGACAATTATCGGGCGAAAAGGCAAACCGGGCATTTATATGCCCGGTAAGTTGTTATCAAAGCGTTGCTATCCAGCCCATTTGCATAAACCATTCGGTTACAGGGGCAAGCGTAAACTCGACGCAGAGCAGTCCGACGAGTGTCAGTACGAGGGTGTAAGGCAGGGCCATCCACA
This sequence comes from Escherichia sp. WS568, assembly GCF_046486085.1. Taxonomy (NCBI): domain Bacteria; kingdom Pseudomonadati; phylum Pseudomonadota; class Gammaproteobacteria; order Enterobacterales; family Enterobacteriaceae; genus Escherichia; species Escherichia sp. WS568. The sequence goes on along the minus strand of NZ_JBJQMC010000008.1, from coordinate 78,953 downwards.
CCATGCGGCCATAAGAGAGGCGAATCAATGGCGCGAGTGCAGAGGTCAGCAGGAACAGGAACGCAGCCTGACCGTTCGGTGTAGCGACAGAGGGCAGATTGGTACCGGTATTAATGGCGACCGCCAGCAGCTCGTATTGCTTCAACGTGATAGCGCCACTTTCCATTGCCGCTTTCGCTTCGTTGATATAAATCGTCCCCACGAAGACATTATCCGAAATGGATGACAGCAGGCCGTTAAAAATATAGAACAACGACAGCTGGGCGTGTTCCGATGCCTGTAGGACAAAATGAATGATTGGTGAGAACAGTTGCTGATCAATAATTACCGCGACGACCGAGAAAAAGACAGTCAACAGTGCGGTGAATGGCAGAGATTCGGTGAAGGCTTTACCGATAGCATGTTCATCAGTGACACCAGTCAATGATGTCGCCAGAATAATGACCGACAAACCAATCAGGCCAACCTCCGCCAGATGCAACGCCAGCGCGGTGACCAGCCAGACGCCGATAATCGCCTGGACAATCAGACGAATTTTATCCTGACGGGTACGCTGGTGGCGACTTTGATCGTCAAACTGTTGCAGCACTTCGCGGACTTTCTCCGGCAGCGTTTCGCCGTAGCCAAAACAACGCAGCTTCTCCACCAGCAGGCAGGTCAACAGGCCACAAATCAGAACCGGAACGGTCACTGGCGACATGCGCAGGAAGAAATCGCCAAAATGCCAGCCAGCTGCTTTAGCGATGATCAAGTTCTGTGGTTCGCCCACCATGGTCATCACGCCGCCTAATGCGGTGCCAACACCGGCATGCATCATCAGGCTGCGCAAAAAGCCACGGAACTGTTCCAGAACCACTTTGTAATGCTTGTCGATATGACTATCGTCTTGCAGGTCGGTATCTTCAGTACGGGAAGAGGCAACACGATGATAAATACCATAAAAACCGACTGCGACGCTGATCACCACCGCCACGACGGTTAAGGCATCGAGGAACGCGGAGAGGAACGCCGCCGCCATGCAAAAAGAGAGCGACAGCAGCATTTTGGAGCGAATGCTTAGCAGCAAACGGGTAAATATGAACAGCAACAGCTGTTTCATAAAATAGATACCCGCCACCATAAACATCAGTAACAGCAAGACTTCAAGATTCGCCGCCACCTCTTCACGAACATGTTCCGCGCTGGTCATGCCGATGAATACCGCTTCGATAGCCAACAGGCCACCGGGGAGTAGCGGGTAGCATTTGAGGGCCATCGCCAGAGTGAAAATAAATTCCGCCACCAGCAGCCAACCGGCAACAAAGGGGCTGATGATGAAAATTAACGGATTAAGAATTAAGAAAATAATGAGGGCGAGTTTGTACCAGTCGGGGGACTGGCCCAAAAAGTTGCGCCATAGGGCACGGCCCCAGGAGATCTCCATGATGGTTTCCCTTACCTTACAAATAATCAATGATGTTTTTATCTTAGAACGCAAAGCTTAACGGTCAGGAGGGGATCGAGGCAAGTGTTGATGGTCTGGAGAAAAGAGATGTAGAAAATGAAGCCTTGATCCCTTTTTTCTTCTTTTTGTGTGCTATCAGCGTAGATAGCCCTCTGGTATGATGAGTCCAACTTTGTTTTGCTGTGTTATGGAAATCTCACTATGGTCATTAAGGCGCAAAGCCCGGCGGGTTTCGCGGAAGAGTACATTATTGAAAGTATCTGGAATAACCGCTTCCCTCCCGGGACTATTTTGCCCGCAGAACGTGAACTTTCAGAATTAATTGGCGTAACGCGTACTACGTTACGTGAAGTGTTACAGCGTCTGGCACGAGATGGCTGGTTGACCATTCAACATGGCAAGCCGACGAAGGTGAATAATTTCTGGGAAACCTCCGGTTTAAATATCCTTGAAACGCTGGCGCGACTGGATCACGAAAGTGTGCCGCAGCTTATTGATAATTTGCTGTCGGTGCGTACCAATATTTCCACTATTTTTATTCGCACCGCGTTTCGTCAGCATCCCGATAAAGCGCAGGAAGTGCTGGCTACCGCTAATGAAGTGGCCGATCACGCCGATGCCTTTGCCGAGCTGGATTACAACATATTCCGCGGTCTGGCGTTTGCTTCCGGCAACCCGATTTACGGTCTGATCCTTAACGGGATGAAAGGGCTGTATACGCGCATTGGTCGTCACTATTTCGCCAATCCGGAAGCGCGCAGTCTGGCGCTGGGCTTCTACCACAAACTGTCGGCGTTGTGCAGTGAAGGCGCACACGATCAGGTATACGAAACAGTGCGTCGCTATGGGCATGAGAGCGGCGAGATTTGGCACCGGATGCAGAAAAATCTGCCGGGTGATTTAGCCATTCAGGGGCGATAATCCCTTCCGTTTAAAAAGCAAACCCCTCAAACGAGGGGTTTTTTGTTGTTTTTACAGATTTCCCATTCTCGGCGGGCAACGTTCCAGCAACTCGACGCTGCCGTCTTCGTTTTGCTGTTCCAGCATCACATCAAATCCCCACAGGCGATGCACATGCTTCAGTACTTCTTTGCGCCCCCGATCCAGCGGTGCGCGATTATGTGGAATGTAACGCAGCGTCAGCGAACGGTCGCCGCGCAAATCCACGTTCCAGATCTGAATATTCGGCTCCAGATTACTTAAATTATATTGCGACGATAACCGGTTACGGATCTCCCGATAACCTTCTTCATTATGAATAGCGGAAATCTCCAGATAATTATGCCGATCGTCGTCCAGCACGGTGAAGAAGCGGAAATCACGCATCACTTTCGGTGACAGGAACTGACTGATAAAGCTCTCATCTTTGAAATCACGCATCGCAAAATGTAATGTGTCCAGCCAGTCAGAACCGGCGATATCCGGGAACCAGTATTTGTCTTCTTCCGTTGGCGACTGACAAATCCGTTTAATATCCTGGAACATGGCGAACCCGAGGGCATACGGGTTGATGCCGCTGTACCACGGGCTGTTATAGGGCGGCTGGAAGACCACATTGGTGTGGCTGTGCAAAAACTCCAGCATAAAACGTTCCGTTACTTTCCCTTCATCATACAGATGGTTAAGGATGGTGTAGTGCCAGAAGGTCGCCCAGCCTTCGTTCATCACCTGAGTCTGTTTTTGCGGATAAAAATACTGGCTCACCTTACGCACAATACGCAGAATTTCACGCTGCCATGATTCCAGCAGTGGCGCATTTTTCTCCATAAAATAGAGCAGGTTTTCTTGTGGCTCGGACGGATAGCGGCGCGCTTCAGCAACCGTTTTCTCTTCCTCGCGCTTCGGCAGGGTACGCCAGAGCATATTGACCTGACTTTGCAAGTACTCTTCGCGGCTTTTCTGCCGGGCTTTCTCCTCTTGCAGCGAGATTTTTTGTGGGCGTTTATACCGGTCCACGCCGTAGTTCATCAGCGCATGGCACGAGTCCAGCAGCCGTTCTACTTCATCCACACCATAGCGCTCTTCGCACTCGGTAATATATTTACGGGCAAAAATCAGATAATCGACAATCGAACTGGCGTCGGTCCAGCTACGGAATAAGTAATTGTTTTTGAAGAAAGAGTTATGCCCATAGCAGGCGTGTGCCATCACCAGCGCTTGCATGGTAATGGTGTTTTCTTCCATCAGGTAAGCGATACACGGGTTAGAGTTAATGACGATTTCATAGGCCAGTCCTTGCTGACCGTGCTTATACAGCCGTTCAGTCTCGATAAACTTTTTACCGAATGACCAGTGCGGATAGTTAATTGGCATGCCGACGCTGGAGTAGGCATCCATCATCTGTTCTGAGGTTATCACTTCAATCTGGTGCGGGTAGGTATCCAGCCGGTAGAGTTTCGCCACCCGGTCTATCTCTGCCAGATAAACATCCAGCAGGTCGAACGTCCAGTCGGGTCCATCGCTCAAACGTGTGGTGTCCTTATTCATAGAATCGATCGTCGCCATACGCGCACCTCATTGTTGTCGGCGCTCTCTGTGTGGAGCACCTCATTTCAAGCATAGAACACCTGTTAAAAACCGCGTCGCCGGAGAATTTTTTTCTTTGCGATTTCTTATTATCAGAGTACCACTAATCCGCTTCTGAACGGAATTTTATGCTGGATAAAAAGGGCGTTCAGCAGGAGATACTAAAGACGCCATATTGCCGCAGAGTCAGGGAGATGTGAGCCAGCTCACCATAAAAAAGCCGTATGTTGAATAATATTTTCAACTGAGTTATCAAGATGTAATTAGATTATTATTCTTTTACTGTATCTACCGTTATCGGAGTGGCTATGCGAGTTGTCATACTGGGAAGTGGTGTGGTAGGCGTTGCCAGCGCCTGGTACTTAAATCAGGCAGGACATGAGGTCACCGTCATTGATCGGGAGCCGGGGGCCGCCCTGGAAACCAGTGCCGCGAATGCCGGGCAAATCTCCCCCGGATATGCAGCACCGTGGGCGGCACCAGGTGTGCCTTTAAAAGCGATTAAATGGATGTTCCAGCGCCATGCGCCGCTGGCGGTTCGTCTCGACGGTACGCAGTTCCAGTTGAAATGGATGTGGCAAATGTTACGTAACTGCGACACCAGCCACTACATGGAAAACAAAGGGCGGATGGTGCGTCTGGCGGAATACAGCCGTGATTGCCTGAAAGCATTGCGCGCCGAAACCAATATTCAGTATGAAGGGCGTCAGGGTGGGACGCTGCAACTGTTCCGTACCGAACAACAGTATGAAAATGCGACCCGCGATATCGCCGTGCTGGAAGATGCCGGCGTACCGTACCAGCTGCTGGAATCCAGCCGTCTGGCGGAAGTGGAGCCCGCGCTGGCAGAAGTGGCGCACAAACTGACGGGGGGGCTCCAGCTGCCCAATGATGAAACCGGAGACTGCCAGCTGTTTACCCAGAATCTGGCGCGGATGGCGGAGCAGGCGGGGGTTAAATTCCGCTTTAATACGCCCGTTGACCAACTACTTTGCGACGGCGAGCAAATCTACGGCGTGAAGTGTGGCGATGAAGTGATTAAGGCCGATGCATATGTGATGGCATTTGGTTCTTACTCGACGGCGATGCTCAAAGGCATTGTTGATATTCCGGTGTATCCGCTGAAAGGCTACTCGCTGACTATTCCGATTGCACAGGAAGATGGTGCGCCGGTGTCTACCATCCTTGATGAAACCTACAAAATCGCCATTACCCGTTTCGATAACCGCATTCGTGTTGGTGGAATGGCGGAAATTGTTGGCTTTAATACCGAGCTGTTGCAACCGCGTCGTGAAACGCTGGAGATGGTGGTTCGCGATCTCTATCCACGCGGCGGTCATGTCGAGCAGGCGACTTTCTGGACTGGTCTGCGCCCGATGACGCCAGACGGCACGCCGGTTGTCGGGCGTACACGCTTTAAAAATCTGTGGCTGAATACCGGTCACGGCACGCTCGGCTGGACGATGGCTTGCGGTTCCGGTCAGTTGTTAAGCGATCTGCTCTCTGGTCGCACGCCAGCGATCCCGTATGAAGATCTAAGCGTAGCGCGCTACAGCCGTGGATTTACGCCATCACGCCCGGGCCATTTACATGGCGCACACAGCTAAGGAAACGAGATGACCCGTCCGATACAGGCCAGCCTCGATCTGCAGGCATTAAAACAGAATCTGTCCATTGTCCGCCAGGCCGCGCCGCGCGCGCGCGTCTGGTCGGTGGTAAAAGCGAACGCTTACGGGCACGGTATTGAGCGTATCTGGAGCGCGCTCGGGGCCACCGATGGCTTTGCATTACTTAACCTGGAAGAGGCAATAACGTTACGTGAGCGCGGCTGGAAAGGACCGATCCTGATGCTGGAAGGATTTTTCCATGCTCAGGATCTGGAGATTTATGACCAGCACCGCCTGACCACCTGCGTACACAGCAACTGGCAGCTCAAAGCACTGCAAAATGCACGGCTAAAAGCACCGTTGGATATTTATCTTAAAGTGAACAGTGGGATGAATCGGTTGGGCTTCCAGCCCGATCGCGTGCTTACCGTCTGGCAGCAGTTGCGGGCGATGGCGAATGTTGGCGAAATGACCCTGATGTCGCATTTTGCCGAGGCGGAACATCCTGATGGAATTTCCAGCGCGATGGCGCGTATTGAGCAGGCGGCGGAAGGGCTGGAGTGTCGGCGTTCGTTGTCCAATTCGGCGGCGACTCTGTGGCACCCGGAAGCGCATTTTGACTGGGTTCGGCCTGGCATTATTTTGTATGGCGCTTCGCCGTCCGGTCAGTGGCGTGATATCGCCAATACCGGATTACGCCCGGTGATGACGCTAAGCAGTGAGATTATTGGTGTCCAGACGCTAAAAGCGGGCGAGCGTGTGGGCTACGGCGGTCGCTATACTGCGCGCGATGAACAGCGAATCGGCATTGTCGCCGCAGGATACGCCGACGGTTATCCGCGCCATGCGCCTACCGGTACTCCTGTTTTAGTGGACGGCGTGCGCACCATGACGGTGGGGACCGTCTCGATGGATATGCTGGCGGTTGATTTAACGCCTTGCCCGCAGGCCGGTATTGGTACGCCGGTTGAGCTGTGGGGCAAGGAGATCAAGATTGATGATGTCGCCGCCGCTGCCGGAACGGTGGGCTATGAGTTGATGTGCGCGCTGGCGTTACGCGTCCCGGTTGTGACGGTGTAACTTGTTGTAAGCCGGATCGGAGGCAACGTCTTCTGGTTGCAAAAAAAAATCATCCATCCGGCTGGTCAGCAACTGTAGTTGTTAATGTGACAGAGCCATTGCCCATGATAGTGTCCATTAAAAGAATGGACACTATTTCCCCGGAACCTGAACTCACCGCACAGGCGTTCTACATAAAACGCTTACGCTTCATTGTTGACTCGGAGTCGACTTCAGATAAATCACGCTTCACCTTTGATGCAGATTCGGGTTCATGTTCAGATTGTTGATTAACAGGCTGCGAGTCCTGTTGTTTTTCCAGACTCAACAGGCCCAACTGTTGATCCAGGAGCTCCAGGTCCTCCTGTACCTTCACGCGCTCCAGGAGTTCCGGGTCATCCAGGAACTCCAGATCCATAAGGTCATCCAGGTCCTCCAGCTCCTCGAGTCCTTCCAGGTCAACCAGACCTTCCTTGTGCAAAAAGTCCAAAAGCTCCTCCAGACCCTCCTGGTTTTTCAGGCCCTCGACGGCTTTGAGCAGCGTCGGTAAATTGTCTTTGTCCCACGGGTTACCATTACAGCTAAACACCTTCAGGCTTCGGGGCTGCGGCACCGGTACAGTTTTAAACTGGTTTTCTCCACAGTAGTATATGATTAGTTTGGGCGGCAGCCGTGGTGAAGAGATCAAATCGTTACTAGAACAGTCAAATACCTTCAGGCGAGTCAAGTTCTCCAGCATCTCATCAGGTATTAAGCTAATACTGTTGAAAGCACAGCGCAGTGTATACAGGTACTGGGGCATCGACGGCGGTAAAAATTGCAAGAAGTTTTCAGAACAGTCAATCACTCTCAGGTTAGTCGACAGCTCAGGCAGCCAGATAATATAGTTTTCATAGCACTTCAGTACCATCAGTTTCGGGGGCTGCACCTTCGGTAACAAGATCAAAAAGTTCTCCATACATTCAAGCACTCTCAGCCCCTTTGGCATTACCTCCGGTAACGCGGTCAACATGTTTCTACTGCAGTTAAATTCAATCAGATGTGGAGGCAAATTTTCAGGGAGTGAAGTCAGTCCAAGGTTGCTAAGATCGAGCATACTCTGTCTTGTTATGAGACATTCCTTCATTCTGCGCAATGCTTCTGCCCGGTCTTCAATCTGGCTTGCTGACTGGTTTTCTTTCAGGATATCTTCCTTGATTTCTTTCAGCCTTTCTTTCAGGTCTTCTTGGGGAATTTCTGACTGTTTGTTTTGCCGGTTTTCTTCCAGGACCTCGTGCAGTTTTTTTTGCAGGTTTTCTTGCAAACCATCCTGCTGTATAGCCCATTCGCACCATTTGGCGACCATCATGAACTCGTTATGTTGCTGATTCAGGGGAGTCCCCAACGTGATGATGGTATTGTTGTCCACCTGTATGTTCACTTTGCCCGCGGTACTAAGGTCAATGATCTGCCAGGGGGCATCACCCCAGCTGAATTTTTGCGGGCTGAGATACTTCATGTTCTGCAAAATTTGATTCTTGAGTTCCGCCGACAGGAAGAGCCGCCCTGGCGGGCGTCGTACGCCTGGGTTAACGGAAGATGGAGGAATGGCGGGGGCGAATGGGCAGATGTCTTTAAAGCTAGCCATAATGCTACGTATCCTTGAAATAAATATCCTCTGGCAGCGCCGGAGACGTGAATGTGGTCACCGCAAAGGAGCCACAGGACGTCATTTGCGCTGATATAACTACTCATCGTTGACTTTTTCCCTGGTCAGAAATGCCGTGTCGGGTCTGGTACATGCTGTATTACGGCCCAGGTAGCTCTGACGTATTAAAGAAAATACGAGAGCGAACGACCCGGAAATAATCGTTATTAAGCAAAGGAATAACTATAAGAAATCGCTCATGCATCCGGTGCTACAGGCGGATGAAACGCCTATTGTGTGGGCTACGTCAGTGCGGCAGGTTGCGTGGGGGAATATGTTCAGGCGATGTCAGGCAGGGGCCCCTGATGGTTGACGGGGATACCGGTAATGCGGGGCTGGTTTTTCTTCACCTGTTGCAGTCGGAAGAAACCCTTACGCTGACTTTCTTGAGCCGGTGTTTTGAGTTCATTAGCCAGAGCCTGCAATGGTTTGTCATCCATAATTTAACTTTCTTCTGATGTTGGAATGAACATATCAAAATCAGGAAATGACAAGTTTATTACAGGCTCAGGCAGCGGTCAGTAAAGCATCGCATCCGGCGATAGATGCTGCATTAAATTTAAGATTCAGCTTCCTCTTCAGCCACCCGTACGCCAATCTTCAACACTTCATTATCTTCTTTCTCGGCCACCGTCCAGATCATCCCGGCAAACTCTACCTGGTCACCGACAACCGGTGCCGCGCCTAACAACTGCTGGACGATTTCACCAAGCGTTTGCTGCTTATCACGATATTCTCGCCCGTCTTCCAGGCCATATATCAGCGCCACATCAGCATATTTGGCGCTGGCTTCGAGAATGAAGTCACCAAAGAAGCGTTGATCCAGCGCGACCGGTGGCGACTGGCTGAACAGTTTACCGAGCGCCGGAAGATCGCGTTCCCGACCAATTACACACAATACATCGCCTTCGCGCAGTCGGGTGCTGCCGGTAGGATGAAGCAGCTGGTTATCACGAAACAGTGCCGCAATACGCGTCTCTTTTGGCATATGCAAATCGCGCAGTGCCGCGCCCACGCACCATTTATCGGCACTCAATTGATAAACAAACTGCTCCCACGGATTTTCCGGATGAATATCCAGGCCAACGCGTGACACCGGACGTCCGACGGGCGGAACCACCACTTTGGCTTTTTTCGCCGCCCACGAGAGTGATGTTCCCTGCAAGAGCAGTGAAACCAGAACCACAAAGAAGGCGACATTAAAGAACAGACGTGCATTCTCCAGCCCCGCCATCATCGGGAACACGGCCAGAATAATCGGCACCGCGCCGCGTAATCCCACCCAGCTGATAAACACGCGCTCACGCAGATTGAAGCCACGGAATGGTAGCAATCCGGCAAATACCGAAAGAGGACGGGCGAAGAAAATCATCCATGCGGACAAAATGAGCGCCGGAATGGCAATAGGTAGCAGATCGCTTGGGTTAACCAACAGCCCCAGCACCAGGAACATGGCGATTTGCGCCAGCCAGGCGAGGCCGTCGAAATTTTGCAGAATGCCGTAGCGGTTGCGAATCGGGCGATTACCCAGCAGAAAACCGCACAGATAAACAGCCAGAATACCGCTGCCTTCCAGCGCCGTGGTTAAAGCAAAAATTAAAATACCGCCGCTTAATGCCAGCAATGGATATAATCCGGCGGGCAGGGCGATGCGATTAATCATTTGCAGCAGTAAATAACCACCGCCAAGCCCGATGACAATCCCGAGGCCAAATTGCTGCAGAATATCGACCACGAACATCCAACTGACACTGCTTTCATGTTGCTGGATCATCGCAATCAGCGTAATCGTCAGAAAGACCGCCATTGGATCATTACTGCCGGATTCAATTTCCAGCGTCGAGCCAACACGTTCGTTAAGCCCCTTACCACCCAGCAGAGAAAAGACCGCTGCAGCATCGGTGGAACCGACGATAGCGCCGATTAATAATCCTTCAATCAAATCAAGATTAAACAGCCACGCCGCCATCATGCCGGTTAAACCTGAGGTGATAAGTACGCCCAGCGTCGCCAGCGACAGTGCCGGTCCTAACGCCACACGAAAGGAACTGGCCTGAGTGCGCATTCCGCCGTCGAGCAAAATAATCGCCAGCGCCAGGTTACTTACCATGTAGGCGAAGGGGTAATTATCAAACGGGATACCGCCGACGCCATCGACTCCCGCCAGCATGCCGATCGCCAGAAAAATAACCAGAATAGGAATGCCAAGACGGGAAGAAAATGAACTAAGTAATATACTGCTGGTGACAAGGATGGATCCTAAGATGAAAAGGCTAATTATTGTTGTGGCATCCAACGGTCGGTTACTCCTGATTACGCTGTCTCTTATATAAACCCTACCATATTAGCGGCAGAGACAGCGTTTTACTTAGCCCTGAAGCGTGATTTTTTTACATTTTAAGAACAGGATGACCGTTAATCGTCAACTGAGTGCCTTCGTGGGTGTTATTAAGAATGGCATGTGCGCCCAACGGCAGCGTAACCGTACGTTGTTCATGACCAAAATCGAGGCCGGTAATGAGTGGAGTCGACAGGCGGGAACGCAAAAACGCGTACACTGACTCCAGGTTGTAACCTGCGTCATAATCATTGGGCGTGCTGCCGCTAAAGCTACCGAGAATAATCGCCTTCTGACGTGGCAAAATTCCAGCATGATAGAGCTGCAACAGCATACGTTCGACGCGGAAAGGATGCTCGTTAATATCTTCCAGCACCAGAATACCGTTTTCGATTTGCGGCATCCACGGTGTACCAATCAGTGAAATCAGCATCGCGAGATTGCCTCCCCATAACGTGCCTTCGGTCTGACATGTCGGGCCTTCCCCTTGCCATTCAATGGTGAAGGTTTCATTGCGTAACGCCAGCCAGAAATGGTGCTCGGTAAAGGCGTTCAGTTCATCCGCGCCAAAGTTTGCTACCAGCATGGGGCCGCTAAAGGTGATGACATTGCCATGCGCCAGAAGACCGCACTGAATGGCGGTAAAATCGCTATGTCCGCAAATGAGCAACGGGTCATGTTGTTGGCGAGCCACTAGTGCCTGCCAGTCAATATCTGCCAGTAAACGACTGGCACCGTAACCGCCGCGTACAGCCAGCACGATGGTGTTGGGGGTGGTCAGTCTGGCAAGGGAATTGAGATCTTCCAGACGCTCCGTTTCCGTACCCGCAAAACGCTCACAACGACGGGCAATAACCTCGACGTTATTGACCTGATGCCCCGCGTCGGTAAGGCGCTGGATACCACGCAGCGCGGCGTGCTGTTTAATGCAGTAACCCGATGGGGCAATTAAGTGAAACAGAGACATGGCAATTCCTTGCTGACAACAGAAACGAAATGTATATCATGCCGCTTAGGTGTGCCGTTGTCACCTCAACGGCGATTCCAGGCTATAAGGATAGAAGAAGTGAAATTGAGATGGTTTGCCTTTTTGATTGTGTTATTAGCGGGTTGTTCATCAAAGCATGACTATACGAACCCGCCGTGGAACGCGAAAGTTCCGGTGCAACGTGCGATGCAGTGGATGCCAATAAGCCAGAAAGCCGGTGCAGCCTGGGGCGTCGATCCACAATTGATCACGGCGATTATCGCTATCGAATCGGGTGGTAATCCGAACGCGGTGAGTAAATCGAATGCCATTGGTTTGATGCAGATAAAAGCTTCAACCTCCGGACGTGATGTATATCGTCGTATGGGCTGGAGTGGTGAGCCGACGACCAGCGAGCTGAAAAATCCGGAGCGTAATATTTCAATGGGAGCGGCTTACCTGAATATTCTGGAAACCGGCCCGCTGGCAGGCATTGAAGATCCGAAGGTACTGCAATATGCGCTGGTGGTGTCATATGCTAACGGGGCAGGTGCGCTGCTACGGACTTTCTCGTCAGATCGGAAAAAGGCGATCAGCAAAATCAACGATCTGGATGCTGACGAGTTCCTCGATCACGTAGCGCGAAATCATCCTGCGCCGCAGGCTCCGCGCTATATCTACAAACTTGAGCAGGCACTGGACGCGATGTAAATCAGTCGCGCACTTTGTCCGCTTTTTTCCGGGCTTCTCGCTCGAGAGAGAAAATAATCCGCTGTAATTGCCGCTCCACCGTCGGGCTGACGTTAAGAAAACGGAAGCTCAGACGGGGAGTGGTGATGGTTTCATTCTTGCCATCAATCACTTTGCGCTCGCTGATGGAGATTAACTGGGCGTCAAAGTGAAAAACACCCCATTGCCCCATGTTGACTTCAATCTGAGCGAAGCGCATGCCTTCGTGCAATCCGGCAGGCTTTGCTGTTTCCAGTAATGCGCCCATGCCGCCTAACGATAAATCATACAGGCGGAAACGTAACGTACTGTTATCCGCCAGTTTGGTCTGGCAAAAATAAGGCGGATGGAGTGGGGCGGAGATGCGGAAATATCGGCGTCGTTGTACAAACCACAAGGTGGGAGGCGGTACGGTAATAAATGCCGGAAGCTGCAAGTATTCACTCTGCTGTAGTTGTTCAACAGTAAACTCGACTTTCGCACCCTGAGTTTCGGCGGTAATGGTAATGTGCTGCGCCTTTAGCACGGCGATGTTGTCTTCGGCCTGGCTGCCGAAATCCAGCACCAGTTTATCCGGAGTTATTGCCAGTATTTTGCTGATCAGCTGCCCGCCATTCCAGCTAATACGCAAAGGAATTGCGGCTTTGTGCAAATCGCGTAACACGCCCAGGACGGCTAACGGATTTTGTTTCAGGAACTGCTCATGGTAATGACTCACGCGGAAAAACTCCTGACTGACAAACTGTCTTAGGTTTATCGGTCACAGTTAACAAAACTTAATACAAATGCGTGAATATTTTTTACATGTCGTTCTTAAATCAGCCGACATACGCCCAGCATCGATCCCGCCCTTGCCTATACTTAGAGCGTTGACGTAAGCATTTCTTGCGTCCGATTCATCGAAACGAGGGCCTGAACATGGGAATTATTGCCTGGATTATTTTTGGCCTGATAGCCGGCATAATCGCCAAGCTAATCATGCCGGGACGTGATGGTGGTGGATTTTTCCTGACCTGTATTCTCGGGATAGTCGGTGCGGTGGTCGGCGGCTGGCTGGCGACCATGTTTGGCATTGGCGGCTCCATCAGTGGTTTTAATCTGCACAGCTTCCTGGTGGCGGTAGTGGGCGCTATCCTGGTGCTGGGCGTATTCCGCCTCCTGCGAAGAGAATAAGATTTTCATAAGGCGGATAGCGATACAGATGCCGCTATCCGCTTTCACATCAGAACGTATACGCGATACCTGCCCAGAAATTGCGACCTTCTTCAATAAACCCTTCACTGTAGGCATATTTGGTATCAAACAGGTTATTGACCGACGCATTGACGCTGAAGCCATGACCTAAGGTGTAATCGGCTCGAATGTGGGTCACCGCAAAACCGGCGGCTTTTTGTGAACCGTCACTGTTGCTGTAGCTGGAGGAACGCGCCTCTTCCGACAGCGTTACGCTTAACGGCTCCCACGGTTTGAGAGTCATCCATGCGGTCATTGTCTGCGTTGGCAGATCGGTTATCTTGCCGATGTCTTTGCGTTTGGCGTCAGCGTGGATCAGGGCGTAGCTCAATCCTACATCCAGTATATTGCTGATTTTCCCCTTAATACCGGCATCCAGACCGCTGTAATCCACCGTGCCGCTGTTCTGATTTTGAATGGTATCGGCATCGATATTGTGCGAGAGGATGGCATCACTCACCCGGTTATAGTAAACGCTGACCTCAAACCCCCAGTCGTGCGTGAAGGCACCATTCCAGGTTAAATCCACCCCGCGCGCGCGTTCCGGTTTGAGCTGCGGGTTAACAATCGCTATCTGGTTATACGCAGGTTTGGACGTGGTATAGCGTTCTTTCAGCGTCGGAAAGCGTGTGCGGTCATAGTACGAAAGCGCCAGCGTGTCTTCATTGGCAAAGTGGTATTTCCCCATCACCTGCCAGTTAAAAGCTGACTGATTGTTGTCGTCATAATGGGTGATACTGCCATCTTTCTCATGTTTTTTCGCTTCTACGCTATCGCGCCAGTCATAGCTGATTCCAGCCACGACATCGACATTATCGGCAGCAGCCCATTGATATTCACTGGCGAGCGACCAGGTACGATCTTCATAGCGATCGTAAGCGGCGTGTGGCGCACCTTTTTCCCGGTGTACGTCATCTTTCCAGTTAACGGCAAACGACAGCAGATCGTTTTCACGCACATCGGCTGCCAGTTGTAACCCGGCACCGTCGCTGTAATCGGAATAATGGCTGTAGCTGCCTTTTTTATTTTTCAAATCAGCCAGCGAGTTGTACATCATTAGCGTATTTTCAAAGGTGTCGCGATACAGCCGACTTTTCAGGGTAAAACGATCGTTTAGTTGGGTCGTTCCCTGATAATAAAAACTTTCTTTGTCATACTCTGGCCACTGCCAGTAGCGTGATTTTTGACCACTATTTCCACTGTATGGCGGGTTATCTTTTTCACCATCCTGCTTAATGTAAGTCAATGTGTATTCATCGTTTTCGCGTGGTGTAAAACCGAGCTTCACAATGCCGCGTTTATCATCAGCCGATGAATTAATCATCTTGCCGTGTTTGCCTGCAATATCATTATTTACACCATGCGGCAGGCCGAGAAAATCCTGCTTTAGCTGGCTACCGCTGACTTGCAAATACCCCAGATCGCTGCTGGCGGCAAATGAAGCATGCATATCGTAGGCATTGTCCTGGCTACGGCTCCATCCCTGGCGATATCCCAGATTTGCTTCCAGAGGTTTTGTTGGCTTCTGGGTGGTGATATTAATGGCTCCGCCCATCTGATTAGGCCCCTGAAGCAGCGACGAATACCCTTTGGAAACTTCAACTGCCCCCAAATTGTTGGTCAGAATCCGCGCCAGATCGAGGTTGCCGTCATAGGGAACATAAATGGGCACACCGTCGAAATAGACTGGCACCTGACGACTATCAAAGCCGCGAACTTTGACCTGTTCTTCGTTGCGGCTACCTGACTTTTGCAGCACCACGCCGGGGACGACACTTAATGCCTGAGCGACATTCTGTTTATCCAGGGCCTTCATGGTGGGTTGATCGAGAACGGTGGTCGTCGTCGATGATACCGGACTGGACCATACGGTCAGCGTGTCACTCTCCTGAGCCGCTACGGCCTGCTGGGTAAAGGCAAGTGATAATGCTGTGCAGAGATAACGTTTTTTGAGTCTCATAGAATAAATTCCGTTTAACAAAGAATTAAATAGAGACTGCGGGTTGCAGACTGACTTTAATGTCAGCTGGTGTCGCGTAATAAGGCGCGGAGGTAATAAAAAGGCGAATGCCGCAGTCGAGGTAATTTTTGAGTGTTGTCAGATTAATTCCGCCGGTCAGAGCCAGCGTGCAGTGAGGAGCCAGCGACGGTGCTATTTGCGCAATTTCAGTTGCCTGTTGCGGATTAAATTTGTCGAGCTGAAGTACGTCTGGTTGCGCGCGTAACGCGGCGATTGCCTCTTTCGGCGTGTCGGCTTCAACAACTATTTTCTTCTCGGGTGCGTGGCGACGTAACTGATTGATTGCGCCTGACCAGTCCTGATTGTCATGAAGAAAATGACGGTGGTTGGCAAACAATAATATGGTTTCCGCACATCCGGCACGATGAATCAGTCCTCCGGCAGCCAGAATTGCCTGCGAGGCCAGTAAGCGGGTGCCCGGAATTGCTTTTCGGGTGCAGGCGATATTGCCATCAGGGTAACGTTCACGAAGTAACGCCAGCATTTGAGCGAGATAATCAGAAACACCGCAACTCCACTCCAGCACATTCTGGACTGCCTTCCATCCCTGATGAAGTGCTGCGGCATTACCTTGCGCACGGATTAGCCGCTGACCCGCGTTCGCTTGTGAACCGTCGCTGACCGCGTTATCAATAGTTAATCCCAGCGTAGTTAACATCTTACACGCGACAGAAATTCCGCTGACGCAGCCGCCCTGACGGTGAAAAAACTCTATATAGCCATGCTGGTGTCCAATATTTAATGCTCGCGTGGTCAGGTCACCGCCCTGGATATCTTCCAGAAGTAACGCATCGATTTGTGCCTGAGAAAGGAAAATCATCGCAGTGCCTCTTGCGGTACGCTATCCCACCAGATGAGCGCCCAGTCGCGGCTGGCAGGGGCGAGGGCACGAGCATCTTGTTGTTGATACCAGTGATATAACCGCTCACGCTCATCGTCGTTAAGCGCGCCAAGACTCCAGCTGACGTTCTGCTCAAAACGTTCCCAGGTGCTGTTATCCTGTTGGCAATTTTGTCCACGGATAAAATCAACGTGGGCATAAATTCCCATCTGATACAGGACGTTGAGCGCAAATATATAGTTGGGTAATTCGATCACTTCCCGACCAGCCGCCCGCTGAATGGCTGGAGAGACGAACGAGGTGCTGACCAGATGAGTCGTATAGACGCGAAGCCGTGCCTGATTATTCAGTTTGCTCATTGCCTGGCGCATATCAGCCACCAGAGTGGAGCGGGAAGCCACGGCAATATCGCAGCGTGGCAGGTCACTCCAGTCCTCTTCCCAGGCGCGCTGGATCCAGTGGACATTGTCTGCCTTTAGCGCGGCGGCGCGACGGGCGGCAACGTTCAGCATCCCCTGACTGTAATCAACGCCATAAATCGTCGTGAGTTTGTCAGCCAGCGCCAGCGATACGGTACCCGGTCCGCAGCCCATATCGAATAAGGTTTGTGCGCCTTGCAGATCAATTTTAGCGGTCAGTTGTTGCAGGTAGCTGTCCGTAGGCGAGGCGCAATTTTCCGCCATTTTTTCCGCCCGTTGATCCCAGTGATCCGGCGTTTTTTCTGTGCGATGGGCCAGCCTGAGTTGCTGAAGGTAAAGGTCTGCAAAATCAATATCATCAATGAGCATGATTTTTCCTTAGTGCTTAATTGCAGAGAGGTGATGGTGAATCTGGTCGGCAGAAACCCGGTACAGGGCAGCCAGTTTTTTCGTTGTTAACTGTTCGGTCGGTAAGCCTTGTGTTACACGTCCATCTGGCTCTACCTGGATAATGCTGTCGGCAATGGCGTTGGCATGGAGCGGATGATGAGTCGACATTAACATTGTCATGCCGTTATTTTTGAGCTGCGCCAGCGTGTCCAGTAGTTGGATCTGATGACCGAAATCGAGGCTGGAGGCAGGCTCATCCAGTAATAACAAGCGCGGTTGCTGGACGAGTGCACGGGCGATTAAAGCCAGCTGACGTTCACCGCCGCTAAGCGTATTCCAGCGTCGTGTCGCCAGATGCAAAATGCCCAGCTTTTCCAGTTGCTCCGTTGCTTTCAGGCGTTCTTGCTTACCGGGAACGGAAAAAGCGCCTATGGTGGGGGCCAGGCCCATCAACACCATATCCAGCACACTAAAAGCAAAAATGCCGTCGTGCGCCTGCGGCACCCAGGCAATAGCCTGCGCGCGCTGGCGATGGCTGAGTGTCTGCACAGGGAGGCTATCCAGTAAGATCTCGCCTTTTAATAACGGTATAACGCCAAGAATGGAGCGCATGAGTGTGGTTTTGCCGCAACCATTGGCTCCTAACAGACAACAAATTGTTCCTTGCGACAGGGTGAAGGACACGTCGCGTAGCACCGGATGGCGGGAGTAACCCAGAGACGCATGACGGACGGCAAGCAAAGTCACTGGCGACCTCCGCGTAACAACAAAAACAGGAAAAACGGTGCGCCAACAAAAGCGGTCAGAATGCCAAGTGGGATTTCTGTTGTTCCAATGCTGCGTGCCAGCGTATCGGTAAGCAGGAGCAGAATCGCGCCAGTACACATTGCCATGGGCAACAGCTGCTGATGGTTATGACCGGTCAACAAGCGGGCAATGTGCGGAACGACCAGGCCGACCCAACCAATTATGCCCGCTATTGCTACCGTGCTGGCGGTGATGAGTGTGGCGCAGACAATCAATCCAAAGCGCAGACGTGTCACGTTCAGTCCCAGCGAACGGGCTTCGTCGTCGGAAAGTGTGAGTAAATTCATGCGCCAGCGGAGAAAAAACAGGGGCAAGGAGCCTATGAGAATGATCGGTGCAGCATAGCAGAGATCGCGTAAGGTCACGGTGGACAGCCCCCCCAGCAACCAGAAGGTAATTGACGGTAACTGGGTGTAAGGATCGGCCAGCGTTTTTATTAGCGATATCCCCGCTCCGCACAACGTGCCTAACGCAATACCTACCAGCACCAGGGTTAAGATCGGATCGTGGCGGGTCACCCGACGCGTAATCAACCAGACGCCCGCGACCACCATCAGCCCGCCGCAAAATGCGTACAGCTGGATGTAAACAATGGATAATCCCCACAGGATTGCCGCGCAGGCACCAAGTCCGGCACCGGCGGAGACGCCTAAAATATCCGGTGACACTAAGGGATTACGGAACATTCCCTGATAGGTGGTTCCAGCCCCTGCCAGCGCCGCGCCCAGAAACAGCGCAGCAAGAATACGCGGCACGCGGATTTGCCAGAAGACAATTTGTTCCTGCACAGGAACATTTTCTTGACGAAGAATGAGCGCCAGCAGTTGCTGCATATCGAGATGATAAGCCCCACTTACGGCGGCAAAAGTGATACTGATAGCTGCCAGCAGCAAAATACATCCGTTTACGGTTCTCATTAGCTCGCCACCAATTTTTGATAGTCGGCGTCACTGAGTGAACAATGCCAGAACAGTTGGGCGTAATGCTGCATGTCACTTTTAAACTGGCGATTGATGGCGGGATCCAGCCAGGCGTGAAGTCTGCGTAATCCCAGAAGACGGTTGATTCCCGGCGGGGCATCCAGCCAGCCAAAGGGCAGGCCACTTAAAAATAAGATGCGTTGTTCCGCAACCGCTTTCACGCCCTGCCAGAGAGGATCACGACGAATAAAATCTGCAGTAACGGCCTCCTGAACCAGAATAATATCCGGCTGCCAGCGCAGGAGATTTTCCATGGAAACCTGTGTCAGACCGTGGCGATCGGCTATTTGCGCGACGTTGTGCAAACCTAATAATTCCGCCGCCTCGGTATGCAACGAACCCTGTAAGCCCGTTTCCAGCCCTCGAGGACCGCGCGCAGCATAAAAGCTGAGGTTAGCGGCGGGTGAGGTGGCGAATGCCTGAGCTTCACCAACGAAGCGGCTGGCGAGATTGGCTTGTTCTGCGGCGCGGTGCTCTTCGCCTAACGTTTTGCCAAGCGTTGTTAACTGTTCTGCTGATTGTTCCAGTTTCCCGTTAAGCAATAACCAGGGTATTTGTGTCTGTTCGCTAACCTGCCGTGCCTGGGAGATCCAGGTTTCATCCGTATTGCCGCAATCAACGACCAAATCGGGATGTAACGCCATAAGCCCTTCCAGCGAGAGTGTGCTGGCGCGCCCGGCGAGTCGTCCCAGCCTGGGGAACTGGCGAATGTGCTCTGGCAATGGAATTAATGCCTGACGGGCAAAATCAAAAGAGGAAAAACCGACCATTTTTTCTGGCGCGACAGCCAGCAATAGTAAATCGGCGGGCGCGCCTGCGCTGACGATGCGTGTAATGTTTTGGGCTTCGGGAAGCGTCAGTGAGGACCAGAATTTGACTGATTGTGCAAAGGACGGCAGATGATGCAGGAACAATGTCGACGCAAGAATCTGTGTAAACCTCCGTCTGGTTAGTGACATAAGTAATATCCTGATAATTAAAACCGCTATATACTTACACATATAGCGAAAAAGATCATGTTTGATGTCAAAATTTGTCTAAAGAGACAGAATGATTTGCTTGTTTCTTAAATAACACTTTGTTCCACAAGAAAATTGTCAGGGAGAATGGGGAGTGGGGGAAAATATAAATAGAGGTGTAATGATTAACAAGTTGATAAAATAAAATTAAAATCTTCTCTAATAAAAGAAAATAAAGGCATAGACCGTAGAAAGAGTGGTATTTCGTGGTGAAGAAAGAGCAATGCCAATTTTATGCATGTAATGGCATTGCTCGATATACAGTAAAGTTAAGGCGTAGGTTCCGCCTCTTTTTGTTTTAGCGGCTGTGTTGTTGATTCACTGAGTGGACGCGTCGCCGGAACATTGTCACACGGTTGCTCTTTCGGGCAGATCAAATCCAGCATTTTCAGCGTCACGCCATTGGTCCAGCCAAAGCCATCCTGTAATGGATATTCGCCACCGCCGCCCCCTGTTCCGGTGGCGCTGACATCATATTTTTCCACCAGCTTTTTCTCCCGGTCATAGGTGTTCTGAACATTGGTCAGGAAGTGCCAGCTAATGTCCATCGCCACCTCTTTTTGCCCGTAGTTTTGTAATCCTTCTGTCGCGACCCACTGCAACGGTGCCCAGCCGTTTGGCGCATCCCATTGTTGTCCACTTTTCACCGACGTGGTGTTCAGGCCGCCGGGTTGCAGCAGATGTGTTTTCGTCGCCGTCGCCATTTTGCTGGCGCGATCTTTCGCTGCCGCATTGACGTACAGCGGGAACAGGGCGGCCGCGGTTAACTGATTGCGCACTTTATGACTTTTCAGGTCGTAATCGGCATACCAGCCTTGTTGATCGTTCCACAGGTATTTTTCGATCCCTTTTTGACGGGCATTCGCCAGCGTTTCGTACTGGTTTGCCATCGCGTTATCTCCGGCAGCTTTGCTGGCGCGGGCGAGGATTTTTTCCATTTTAAACATCAGGCTGTTCAGATCGACCGGTACGATGCTGGTGGTGCGTAAGGTATTTAACTGCTGCGGATTGTCCATCCAGCGCGAGCTGAAATCCCAGCCAGACGCAGCGGCAGAGCGCAGATCGCGGTAAATTTCAGTGGCAGGTCGATTCGGATTGCTTTTGGCGGTGGCAATATCTTCCACCCATGACTCTGGTCGTGGCGTATCGCGATCGTCCCAGTAGCGGTTGAGAAGGGTACCATCCTGAAGTTTGACAACGCGTTTTTCCTGTTGTCCGGCTTGCAGGTTTTCAACACCGTCCATCCAGTAAGCATATTCTTTTTGCATTTGCGGCAGGTATTGTTTCAACGCGGCATCGCCTTCATGCTGCGCCAGTAACTCTACCATCAGGGCAAAGAAGGGCGGCTGCGAGCGGCTTAAATAGTAACTGCGGTTGCCGTTGGGAATATGACCGTAAGTGTCTATTTCATGAGCAAAATTGGCCACCATATCCGCGACTTTATCCCAGTGACCGCTTTCGGCAAGTCCTAACATGGTGAAGTAACTGTCCCAGTAATATACCTCGCGAAAACGTCCGCCCGGCACGACATAAGGTTCCGGCAGCGGTAACAGAGAATCCCATTTTTCGGTATTTTCGGTAGCACGCGTTAATACCGGCCAAAGTCCGTCAATATGTTCGCGCAGTGACTGCCCCTCTGGCGGAACATATTTCTCGCCCTCTTTTGGCAGGGTGAAATTGACGTTAACGAAATGGCGCAGATCAAATCCGCTCTGGTTTTGCTGCATCCGATAATCAGCAAGGATCATCAGCGGATCGCTGTTCGGCACGGCATCGGCAAAGGTTTTTTGGTCCGGAAAAAGTTTGGCGTTTTGCACATCATTAAACAGCGGCCCTAATAAAATATCAGGCGGCTGTGGCGTTACCGATGTTTCTTCTGCCTGCACCGATAGCGCAGCAAAACACAAAAAGATGCAGGCTGGAATTAACGCCATTTTTTGCGGGCGAGAAGGGGTGGGGGATTTCATCAATCATTCTCCTTTGGCGAAACCGAATAAAACGGTATTCAAGTATCAGAAAACCTTAGTTCAGGATCGCACTAGCTGCATGATCGAAATCACATTCTGCGAACTGACAGACATTTTAGAAAAGGGAATTAAAGGGATAAATAACGGCGAAATAGAGTGATTAAATAACGTCTGTTTATTAGCCAGCCAGCGACGTTGGGTTCGCGATTAGCGAAGAAAAATCATCATAATTTGGTGAAAAATATAACAGGTAGTTAAAAACATCAGTGCAGAGTAAATTGCCGGATGACATCAGAATGATGCCATCCGAACGGTGGTTTAACCCTGACGGTTGAAACGTTGCGTTTTAACGTCCAGCGTTAGCGTTTCTTCTGGTTGTATCGCATACAGTTTCTCACCCTGCTGGCAAATCCAGCCAATTCCCAGTTCACGGGCGATTAGGGCACTGTGGGATAGCGGACTTCCGGCGCTAAGGCAGATACCTTTTACAACCGCTGGATCCAGTTGCAGTACTGTGGAGGGATAAATGTTCTCCGCCAGTAGAATAGTTGGTGAGTTAAACTGCGGGAGTTCTTCTTTCGTTTGGGTCAGGTGGACCAGGGTGCGATGCAGAAGATCGTCCACATCGATATAGCGAGCCTGTAGATATTCATCATCCAGCTGTTGGTATTGCTGGCTAAGTTCTTTAAGAACGTGTTGCCAGGCATATTCCGCCGTGCAATGTTCATGCTGAAGGAGTTCGCTTGCCGCCGCCTGCAGTTCCGGATCATCTAACAGTGTATGGTGACCAGAAAAGATTGCGGCAATATCGTCAAGCCCGCTGGTTTCTGCTTTCGCTGTTAACGTCATCAGATCTAATAACGTGAAGTCAATGGCCTGGCGTAATCGTTCTTGTTCTTCTTCCACGGTCAGGATTGATTTTGCCTGTACCGTACATAAAACAGGTTGATAATAAAAGGCTTTACCCGAAACAGGCGGAACGGGACGCAGAGTAGGTGGAGCAACTTCCTCCGTTTCACCAAAGTTATCTTCAGCCAGCTGACGGAAGGCGATCAGTGCCTCTTCAGCTTCTGGTCCTTTCGCAATCAGGCGCAGCGTATCGTTATAGCGAACTTGTAGTAACGCAATCTGGTTAATACTCTCCGGTGTAACGCATTTGCCGTTTTTCTCCAGCAACATATCGGCATTAAATGTCGATAAGGTATAAACCAGCCGGGAGGCCGGACGTACATGCAGGCCGTTACGGTTTTTTATGACCACCGACAGAGAACGGGCTTCTTCATCGTACGGAGGACATGTGTCAGAGATTTCAGTGTCGGAGGACGGTAAACCCAGTTGTTCACGTTTGGCTTCCAGCGCATGCATGGCGTCAAAGATGACTTTGTCGATATCCGCCCCCGAGGCCGCGCTGACCGTTGCTGCCAGTGTACCTTCGACCAACGGCGCAGCACACAAACGTACTTTTGCGGCGATCTCGGGAGCCAGCAATTCCAGCGCAGTTTCAGCACTCAATAATGCGCTACCCATATCCATCATGACCAGCACATGGTCGGCATCAGCAACAGATTCGATGGCCTCCATCACTTTGACGGCATCGGTACCAATGGGATTTTGTGGATCGTCAATTCCCGCGGCAATGGCGATTTTACAAATATCACCCATTAACATCTGACGGGCTAGTTCACCGACACCTTCTCCCAGTCGGCTGCTATGTGAAACTATGACCAGGTTTACCATCACCAATTCCTTACTCTTTTGCGGCTAACGCCAACATTTGCATCATAAACATCACCGAGGTCGCGCCGGGATCCTGGTGACCAATACTGCGTTCACCGAGATAACTGGCGCGGCCTTTGCGGGCTTGCATCGTAATCGTACTTTGTGCAGCGGATTCGGCGATGCTACTGGCAGTGTCGAGGGCCGCCGGAACAGAAAGATTTTGCTCGCAGGACTGACGTAACGATTCCACCACCGACACCCAGACATCACACATGGTTTTATCGCCAGGTTCGGCTTTACCGCGACTGATTACGCCGTCCGCGCCATCGCGGAACATCTGATAAAGCTCTTCCAGCGTCAGGCTTTGCCGTGCCTGGGTCGCCTGTGCGGCGCGGATAAAGAAGGTACCGAACAGCGGACCACTGGCACCTCCGACGCTGGAAAGTAGCGTCATACCGGTATTCTTAAGAATGAAACCGATATCTTTATCTGCGATAGCAGGGAGTTTTTCCACCACTTTGCTAAAGCCTCGGTTCATATTTAGCCCGTGGTCAGCGTCGCCAATTTCGCGATCCAGTCCGGTAAGATACTCGCTCTCGGTGCTGAAAATATCGCCACAACGAGTGAGCCAGTTAACAATTTGAGTTCTGCTCAGTGACATAGCTATCTCCTTATTTACCCCAGTTAAGGGCCGGGGTGTGGACCGGGGCGTCCCAGAGTGCCAGCGTTTCGTCATCAACTTTCAGTAAGGTGATTGAGAAACCGGTCATATCCAGTGAGGTGCAGTACGCGCCAATTAAATTACGTTCGATAGTCAATCCCGCTTGCTGGCAACGTGTGGTCAGGCGGTTATAGACGCCGTACAGCTCAGAAAGCGGAGTTGCGCCAAGATTGTTAACCAGCGCAATCACCCGATCGCCAGACTGGAGCGGTTGTTTGGTTTGTGGTTCTTCCTGCCAGCTGCCTTGTTGATAATCCCAGAAACGCAAAGTGCGATGGTATGAGCCATTTTCCAGCAGGGTGTCGAACATTTCATCGACGGTTTGATCAAGGGAAGAGAAGGGGCGGCGGTCAATACCTGGCTCACCATGAATGCCGACGCCAAATTCCATCTCATTATCCGCCAGGGTAAAAGAAGGTTTGCCCGCGGCAGGAACAGTACAGGCACCGAGAGCGATACCTATTGAATGGCCTTGATTATTCAACTTACGCCCCAGTTCCGCACAGGCGTCCAGTGAGTCGCCACGCTCCGCCGCTGCACCTACGAGTTTTTCAATTAATACGGTGTTGGCAACGCCGCGCCGCCCGGCGGTATAAAGACTGTCTTTTACTGCAACGTCGTCATCAATGACCACAGTGGTCACTTTTACGCCGCTATCGTGCAGTAACTCGGTTGCTGTTTCGAAGTTAAGAATATCGCCGGTGTAATTTTTGATAATCAACAGTACACCTTCGCCGCCATCAATTTGCATGGCGCATTCAAAGATTTTATCGGGCGTCGGTGAGGTGAAAATTTCGCCCGGACAGGCTCCCGAAAGCATCCCCTGACCGATATAGCCACAGTGCATCGGCTCGTGTCCGCTGCCGCCACCCGACAGCAGGGCGACTTTACCTGCAACGGGGGCATCAGCTCGGGTGACATACACCGGATCCTGGTGCAGTGTCAGCGATGGATGCGCTTTCGCTAGTCCTGCCAGTTGTTCGTCCAGTACGTCTTGCACATCATTGATCAATTTTTTCATTATTTTGCTCCAGCAATTACGGTAGGGCATGGATGATGTTCAACGACACGGCGACCACTGACTGCCGATGAATCCATTGTGCATCAGGCAAGGGAAAAGAAAATTAGCCCAAATTATGTTTCATAGTGAAACATATTCTTTAATGAATGTTCCATATTGAAACTTTTACGTGTATTAATACTTAAAATTGCGAGCCGGAACACCTTTTGTCATAAGGGATGCGGGATATGAGTGGCGCTTTTAACAACGATGGTCGGGACATATCTCCCTTAATTGCAACCTCCTGGGAGCGATGCATTAAGCTGATGAAACGGGAGACATGGAACGTACCACACCAGGCCCAGGGCGTGACATTTGCTTCTATTTATCGGCGTAAGAAAGCGATGCTGACGCTCGGGCAGGCTGCGCTGGAAGATGCCTGGGAATATATGGCACCGCGAGAGTGTGCGTTGCTTATCCTCGATGAAACCGCCTGCATTCTCAGCCGTAATGGCGATCCGCAAACCTTGCAGCAGCTAAGTGCACTGGGATTCAATGACGGCACGTATTGCGCCGAGGGAATTATTGGTACTTGTGCGCTATCATTAGCGGCTATCTCTGGTCAGGCCGTGAAAACGATGGCCGATCAACATTTCAAACAGGCACTCTGGAACTGGGCCTTTTGTGCAACGCCGTTGTTTGACAGCAAGGGCCGATTGACGGGAACAATAGCGCTGGCGTGTCCGGTTGAACAAACTACCGCAGCTGATTTGCCGTTGACGTTGGCAATCGCACGCGAGGTCGGAAATTTACTGCTGACGGACAGTTTGCTCGCTGAAACTAACCGTCATTTAAATCAACTTAATGCCCTGTTAGAAAGTATGGATGATGGCGTGATTAGCTGGGACGAGCAGGGTAATTTGCAATTTATCAATGCCCAGGCGGCGCGGGTCTTGCGCCTTGACGCGACGGCAAGTCAGGGAAGGGCGATCACTGAACTCTTAACGTTACCCGCCGTATTGCAACAAGCAATAAAACAGGCACATCCGCTCAAACACGTAGAAGCAACCTTTGAAAGTCAGCACCAGTTTATTGATGCGGTGATAACCCTTAAACCGATAATAGAAACGCAGGGAACCAGCTTTATTTTGTTGCTCCATCCTGTGGAACAGATGCGGCAGTTAATGACCAGTCAATTAGGAAAAGTCAGCCATACTTTCGCTCATATGCCACAGGACGATCCGCAAACCCGCCGCTTGATTCATTTTGGTCGCCAGGCGGCGCGCAGTAGCCTTCCTGTCCTGCTTTGTGGAGAAGAGGGCGTGGGCAAGGCACTGCTAAGTCAGGCAATTCATAATGAAAGTGAGCGTGCAGCGGGGCCTTATATCGCCGTCAATTGTGAGTTATATGGTGATGCGGCGCTGGCGGAAGAATTTATTGGCGGCGATCGCACGGACAATGAAAATGGTCGTCTGAGTCGGCTGGAACTGGCGCACGGCGGCACGCTGTTTCTTGAAAAGATTGAATATCTGGCGGTGGAGTTACAGTCTGCTTTGCTTCAGGTTATCAAGCAGGGGGTTATCACGCGACTGGATGCGCGGCGTTTAATACCCATTGATGTCAAAGTGATTGCCACAACGACCGCGGACCTCGCAATGCTGGTGGAACAAAATCGTTTTAGTCGCCAGCTGTATTACGCGCTGCATGCATTTGAAATTACCATCCCGCCACTGCGTATGCGGCGTGGCAGCATTCCGGCGCTGGTGAATAACAAATTACGCAGCCTTGAAAAACGCTTCTCTACGCGGCTGAAAATTGATGACGATGCCCTCGCTCGCCTGGTTTCTTGTGCATGGCCAGGCAACGATTTTGAACTTTACAGCGTCATCGAGAATCTTGCTCTGAGTAGTGATAACGGGCGCATTCGCGTCAGTGATTTACCTGAACATCTGTTTACCGAGCAGGCGACAGATGATGTCAGCGCCACTCGCCTTTCCACCAGTCTGTCATTTGCGGAAGTTGAAAAAGAGGCAATTATTAACGCAGCCCAGGTCACAGGCGGTCGCATTCAGGAAATGTCGGCTTTACTTGGAATCGGCCGCACTACGCTGTGGCGGAAAATGAAGCAACATGGCATTGATGCAGGGCAGTTTAAGCGCCGTGGATAGCGGGAGAGTATGTACTTTCCCGCTATGAATTGCTAATTAATAGCCACCATGACTGCCGTGATTTGGTCCACCATTTGAAGGTGGCATTGCCTTATCGGAGGGCGCAGGACCACGAGGGCCATCGCTGTGGCGGTGATGATGGTGGGGAACACAAGCACTCAACAGGCTTGCAAAGACAATTGCTAACAGGCTGAAGGTAAATGTTTTTTTCATGACAAACTCTTGAACGGTTAATGCACTGTGATTGTTATCACATAAAAGCTGCATTGTTAATATTGTCAGGAGTCTGATTATGAGTTTTGGTAACTCAGAATTGAAAGAAGACGCGTAGCAGGCGTAAAAAAGCCATTACGTGCAACTCACATAATGGCTCGTTATTAACCGCCAGAGTAGTATTAGCGGAATTAGACGTTGAACAGGAAGTTCATTACATCGCCATCTTTAACGATGTAATCTTTGCCTTCTGCACGCATTTTGCCTGCTTCTTTCGCGCCTTGTTCACCTTTGTAAGTGATGAAATCTTCAAACGAGATGGTTTGTGCACGGATAAAGCCTTTTTCAAAATCAGTATGGATTTTGCCAGCGGCCTGCGGCGCGGTTGCACCAACCGGAATGGTCCATGCACGTACTTCTTTCACCCCAGCGGTGAAGTAAGTTTGCAGGTTCAGCAGCTTATAACCGGCACGGATCACACGGTTCAGGCCCGGCTCTTCCAGCCCAAGCTCCTGCATAAACTCGTCACGTTCTTCGTCGTCCAGTTCGGCAATGTCTGCTTCAACAGCAGCACAAACCGGAACCACAACAGAACCTTCTTTCGCCGCGATTTCACGCACCTGGTCAAGATACGGGTTGTTTTCAAAACCGTCTTCGTTGACGTTGGCGATGTACATTGTTGGTTTCAGCGTCAGGAAGCTCAGGTAACGAATAGCCGCTTTCTCTTCAGCGCTTAAATCCAGCGCGCGCAGCATACCTGCGTTTTCCAGCTGGGGCAGGCATTTTTCCAGGACCGCCAGCTCAGCTTTCGCGTCTTTATCGCCACCTTTGGCTTTCTTCTGTACGCGATGAATCGCACGTTCACAGGTGTCGAGATCCGCCAGCGCCAGTTCGGTGTTGATAACTTCAATATCATCCGCCGGGTTAACTTTGCCGGAAACGTGAATGATGTTGTCATTTTCAAAGCAGCGAACAACGTGACCGATCGCTTCGGTTTCACGGATGTTGGTCAGGAACTGGTTACCCAGACCTTCGCCTTTCGATGCGCCTTTTACCAGACCGGCGATATCGACAAATTCCATGGTCGTGGGAAGCGTACGCTGCGGTTTTACGATTTCAGCCAGTTGATCCAGGCGAGGGTCAGGCATTGGTACGACGCCTGTGTTCGGCTCAATGGTACAGAATGGAAAGTTGGCCGCTTCAATACCGGCTTTGGTCAGCGCGTTGAACAGGGTAGATTTCCCGACGTTGGGCAAACCGACGATACCGCATTTGAATCCCATGATTTAAATCACCTTAATATCTTAATAATCAACCTGTTATTGCTAACAGATTGCAGAAATGGAAATAACTTTGCCTATTATACACGGCACTCGGCAAAAATGCCGCAGACAACGACTTATTGCGCTTTAAAGGCGTGCAATCGGTTCGTTGCTTTGGTCAAGCCATCTGTAAACCACATTTCAGTACAACGTGCCGCTTCGTCGATGGCTTCATCAATTAACTTCTGTTCACTAACAGGCGGTTTGCCTAACACAAAACCGACAACTTTATTTTTATCGCCTGGATGACCAATTCCGATGCGTAAACGGTGAAAGTTAGGGTTATTACCCAATTTACTGATGATGTCTTTCAGTCCATTGTGACCACCATGGCCACCGCCCAACTTAAATTTGGCGACGCCAGGAGGCAGATCCAGTTCGTCGTGGGCCACCAGAATTTCGTCCGGATTAATACGGAAAAAACTGGCCATCGCCGCAACGGCTTTGCCGCTGAGATTCATAAATGTAGTCGGGACTAACAGGCGGACATCTTCGCCTCCAAGGGTGACTCGCGAAGTATAACCAAAGAATTTAGCCTCTTCGCGCAGCGGAGCGCGCAATCGCTCTGCCAGTAAGTCAACGAACCAGGCACCAGCATTATGTCGCGTTGCGGCGTATTCAGCGCCGGGGTTCGCCAGGCCGACAATCAATTTAATCGTCACGTTTTTTTGTCCTGAGTGTGTACATAACTGGCGCGTAGTTTACTGGTTGCGGCCCCGCTTGACAAAAAACTGCGTATCAAATGCAGATAACGCAATAATTGCCTGAGTGGACTATTAGAAAGCCAAGGTGTTCAGGCGTTTATTTGTAAAGTTTTGTTGAAATAAGGGTTGTAATTGTGATCACGCCCGCACATAACCCACAGGGTGTTGTCTATACTTTACACATAAGGAAGAGGGGTATTCCCTGTTACAACCCAGAAAGTTCCGGAGGTGACATATGAAACGCAAAAACGCTTCGTTACTCGGTAACGTGCTCATGGGGTTGGGTCTGGTGGTAATGGTGGTCGGTGTGGGGTATTCAATCCTCAACCAGTTACCACAGTTTAATATGCCCCAGTATTTCGCACATGGTGCAGTGCTAAGTATTTTCGTCGGTGCCATTCTCTGGCTGGCGGGTGCCCGTGTTGGCGGGCATGAACAGGTGTGCGACCGTTACTGGTGGGTTCGCCACTATGACAAACGTTGCCGCCGTAGCGATAATCGCCGTCATAGCTAACAAATACTGCAGTTTACTGACCAGTCAGTTTGCTCTGACTGGTCAATCTCGTACTTATAAATCCGCCATCGCCGCGCGACGATTCGGGAAGAAAGCAAGGCGGCCCGGGATCGGTTGAATGCCTGCGCGAGCCATCGTGCGCAGTGGCTGGAATTCCACGTTGCACACGCGCAGTTCACATCCTTCGGGTAGACGCTTCACAAAACGCTGGAACGCATCAAGACCACCAGCATCAAGTACCGGAACGGCATCCCACTTCAGAATCACAATCCGTTTGCCTTCAAGACGTGACTCCAGGTCTGTGAATAAGCCTTCAGCAGCAGCAAAAAACAGCGGGCCAATAACGCGCAGTACCAGGACATCGTCTGGAACATCTACGACTACCGGTGCCAGGCGAGTCATACGTGCGATACGACGCATAAACAGCAGCGATGCCAGCACGATCCCCACGCTGATGGCAATAACCATATCAAACAGCACGGTCAGCGACATGCACAACAGCATGACAATGATGTCATCTTTCGGTGCATGACGCAGCAAGTCGACCACTTTGTGCGCTTCACTCATGTTCCACGCCACCATCAACAGCAGGGCTGCCATGGCGGAAAGCGGCAGCCAGGAGAGCAGCGGTGCCAGTACCAGCAGGGCAAGAATAACCAGAATAGAGTGGATCACCGCCGAGATAGGGGAAGTTGCCCCGGCACGGACGTTAGCGGCAGAACGCGCGATGGCAGCTGTAGCGGTAATGCCACCAAAGAACGGAGCGATAATATTCCCCAGTCCCTGTCCAACCAGTTCGCTGTTCGCTTTGTGTTTCGTTCCGGTCATACCATCCAGTACCACGGCGCAGAGCAGAGATTCGATTGCGCCGAGCATTGCCATTGAGAATGCCGCAGGCAGCAGTGTGCGAATAGAATCCCAGGTTAGCGTGAATTCTGAATCAGGCAGATCCCACGGCAGCACAAGTTGCGGCAGCAGTTGCGGAATACCGTTACCCTGAGAACCATCGGCCAGGACGTAGTGGAATTGCGAACCGATGGTAGCAACATGTCCGCCGAGCAGATTAACAATCCCCATCACCGCGCAACCAGCCAGCAAGGCCGGAAGATGACCGGGTAAACGAATGCCCAGACGCGGCCAGAAAACCAGAATACCAAGCGTCACAATGCCAATGGCTGCATCACCCACATTAATGGTCGGCAGCGCCATAAATAATGCGCCGACTTTTTGTAGATAATGTTCCGGGACATGGGCCATTTGCAGACCGAGAAAATCTTTAATCTGCATGGTACCGATGGTGATCCCGATACCCGAGGTGAAACCTAAGGTGACGGAAACCGGAATATACTCAATCAGGCGCCCAAAGCGTGCCAGCCCCATCAGAATCAAAAAGATCCCCGACAGCAAGGTCGCAACCAGCAGTCCTGCCAGTCCAAACTGTTGCGAAACGGGATAGAGAATTACCACAAATGCCGCAGTCGGACCGGAAACGCTAAAGCG
The DNA here is from genome assembly GCF_046486085.1 of Escherichia sp. WS568. Classification (NCBI taxonomy): domain Bacteria; kingdom Pseudomonadati; phylum Pseudomonadota; class Gammaproteobacteria; order Enterobacterales; family Enterobacteriaceae; genus Escherichia; species Escherichia sp. WS568. The sequence continues at coordinate 47,059 of NZ_JBJQMC010000008.1, read as the reverse complement.
TGACCCCCCCGTCAGAGCAATGACAATCCCCGCAACAGCTGCGGTATATAAACCGTACTGGGGTGCCACACCACTACCAATAGCCAACGCCATCGCCAGCGGGATAGCAATAATCCCGACGGTTATCCCGGCAATCAGGTCACGGGTAAACCGTGCGGCAGTATATTTTTCTTTCCAGCAAGCGTCGATCAGAGCGCGGAAAGGCATCACATGTGAGGAAAATATTTTGTTCACAATAATGTTTCATCCGTGAGCGCATCATCTGTCAACTAAATGGCAGGTGAAGGAGGCATAGGTCATACAAATGGATATTACAGACAAAAAAACCCGCCGCAGCGGGTCTTTGAGCCGGGTTCGATTAGTGTTCGAACATGGCAGAGATCGATTCTTCGTTGCTGATACGACGAATCGCTTCGGCCAGCATACCTGACAGGGTCAGAGTACGCACGTTCGGCAGTGATTTGATTTCATCGCTCAGCGGAATGGTATCGCAGACAACGACTTCATCAATTACAGAGTTACGCAGGTTGTTCGCCGCGTTGCCAGAGAAGATCGGGTGAGTCGCGTACGCAAATACACGTTTAGCACCACGTTCTTTCAGAGCTTCAGCAGCTTTACACAGCGTACCGCCAGTGTCGATCATATCATCGACCAGTACGCAGTCACGACCTGCAACGTCACCGATGATATGCATCACCTGGGAAACGTTCGCACGCGGACGACGTTTGTCGATGATTGCCATATCGGTATCGTTCAGCAGCTTAGCGATAGCGCGGGCACGCACAACGCCGCCGATGTCCGGAGAAACCACAATAGGGTTATCCAGATTCAGCTGCAGCATGTCTTCCAGCAGGATCGGGCTACCAAATACGTTATCAACCGGAACGTCGAAGAAACCCTGAATCTGTTCAGCGTGCAGATCCACTGTCAGCACACGGTCAACACCGACGCTGGAGAGGAAGTCTGCAACCACTTTCGCAGTGATTGGTACACGAGCGGAACGGACGCGACGGTCCTGGCGCGCATAGCCAAAGTAGGGGATAACAGCGGTGATACGACCTGCGGAAGCACGACGCAGGGCATCAACCATAACGACTAATTCCATCAGGTTGTCGTTAGTAGGGGCACAAGTGGACTGGATGATGAAAATATCACCACCGCGTACATTTTCATTAATTTGTACGCTGACTTCGCCGTCGCTAAAGCGACCTACAGCGGCGTCGCCGAGTGAAGTGTACAGGCGGTTGGCAATACGTTGTGCTAGTTCCGGGGTGGCGTTACCAGCAAAAAGCTTCATATCAGGCACGAGAAGAACCTCAGGCATGCGTCCATTGGTGGAAAGAATCTGCCGAAAACTGTGCGGGCCAGGCATGATTCTTTCCAGGCGGTGTATTAAAGAGCGCGATGCAACGTCTGGAACAAGGTGACGTTGTCACCGAAACTCAGCTTGCCCGGCTTAAAGCATGGCTCTGTGCAATGGGGAAAGATTAACGCCTTTCGCCACAAAGCCATTGAGCCATTCCGGGGCTTGCTCTAGCACCTGGCGGGCTTCAGACTCTGTATCAAATTCAGCAAAGACACAGGCCCCTGTCCCAGTCAGGCGCGACGGGGCGTATTCTAACAGCCAGGAAAGCACCGCATCAACCTCGCGAAAACGTTTTCTTGCGATAACCTCGCAATCATTGCTGAATTCACATTTTAGCAACGTTTCTATTGACCTTTTTGGCGTATTGCGCGGGAGTTCAGGATCTTTAAAAATCACCGGTGTCGGAATACTTACACCAGGGTGCGCCACCAGATACCACTTCTCTGGCGGATCCACCGGCGTTAGTATTTCACCAACGCCTTCGGCAAACGCGGCATGCCCCCGAACAAAGACAGGAACATCTGCGCCCAGCGTCAGTCCCATTTCCGCCAGCTCATCCATGCTTAGCCCGCATTGCCAGAGATGATTTAATGCCACCAGGACCGTCGCGGCATTGGATGAACCACCGCCGAGACCGCCGCCCATCGGCAAACGCTTGTCAATGCTGATATTCGCACCGCTTCCCGTCGGAAGACGCCCGCTGTCTGCCGCAGTTTTCATCAATAACCGCGCTGCGCGAACGATCAGGTTATCTTCATGTTCCACGCCTTCAACGGGCGTTAACAGACGAATATCCCCATCGTCACGAAGCTCAATGTTGATGGTGTCGCCGTAATCAAGAAACTGAAACAGCGTTTGCAGCGTGTGGTAACCATCCGCACGCTGACCGGTAATGTATAAAAACAGATTAAGTTTTGCCGGAGAGGGCCACTGTGTCCGCATTATTTCACTATCCAGTTATCCATTTTTAACTTGATGCGTTGACCACCGTCGGTGAGTTCCATATTGGCTGGCATCGCAGGTTGAGTTTTTGTGTCATAACCACCGTAAACAACTTTCCAGTTTTTGCCATTCTGGCTGTAGGTGATTTCGCTGAGGCGATATTGATCGTCCAGTTTGTAGTCGGTTGCATCCCCCGGTAAACCTAAAATCCACTGGCGCAAACTGTTGAGCGGAATCGGCATTCCGGTCAATTTGCCAATCATCTCTTCGGCGTCATCGGAGGTATAACGCTGACCTTTATTGTCGACTAACTGCACGTTACCCGGTTGAGCATTCAGCTCCAGTTCCGTGCTGCCCAATGGGTTAGTCAGCAGCAGACGGTAGCGATCCTGGCCAGTTTGCTGCCAGAAGAAACGGGCGTACACTTTTTGTTGGTCAGAAATATAAGCGAACGCGCCGCGAGTTTGATACTGATTAAGATTGCGCACGTCTTGCTGATGCTGACGCCATTGTGGCGAATCCGGGCTTTTGCCAGGACCTTTGGGCGTGGTAACGGAACAGGCAGTGAGCACAAGAGCAGCCAGCGGTAGCAGGCGGATAAGACGAAAATCGGGCAGGGGCATAATAATGACAAGTCCTTGAGATACGTTGCAGTTATAACCCTTAATGCTAGCGTTACCGTTAGCCATCGTCTATGTTCACGTTGTCTTAATTGCCAGAATCTAACGGCTTTCGGCAATTACTCCAAAAGGGGGCGCTCTCTTTTATTGATCTTACGCATCCTGTATGATGCAAGCAGACTAACCCTATCAACGTTGGTATTATTTCCCGCAGACATGACCCTTTTAGCACTCGGTATCAACCATAAAACGGCACCTGTATCGCTGCGAGAACGTGTATCGTTTTCGCCGGATAAGCTCGATCAGGCGCTTGACAGCCTGCTTGCGCAGCCGATGGTGCAGGGCGGTGTGGTGCTGTCGACGTGTAACCGCACAGAACTTTATCTCAGCGTTGAAGAACGGGATGACCTGCAAGAGGCGCTCATTCGCTGGTTGTGTGATTACCATAATCTCAACGAAGACGATCTGCGTAATAGCCTCTACTGGCATCAGGATAACGATGCGGTCAGTCATTTAATGCGCGTTGCCAGTGGGCTTGATTCTCTCGTCCTTGGCGAGCCGCAGATCCTCGGTCAGGTTAAAAAAGCGTTTGCCGATTCGCAAAAAGGTCATATGAAGGCCAGCGAACTGGAACGCATGTTTCAGAAATCTTTCTCTGTAGCGAAACGCGTTCGCACTGAAACAGATATCGGTGCCAGTGCTGTGTCTGTCGCTTTTGCGGCTTGTACGCTGGCGCGGCAGATCTTTGAATCGCTCTCTACGGTGACGGTACTGCTGGTGGGTGCGGGCGAAACCATCGAGCTGGTGGCGCGTCATCTGCGTGAACACAAAGTACAGAAGATGATTATCGCCAACCGCACTCGCGAACGTGCCCAAATTCTGGCAGATGAAGTCGGCGCGGAAGTGATTGCCCTGAGCGATATCGACGAGCGTCTGCGCGAAGCCGATATCATCATCAGTTCCACCGCCAGCCCGTTACCGATTATCGGTAAAGGCATGGTGGAGCGGGCATTAAAAAGCCGTCGCAACCAACCAATGCTGTTGGTGGATATTGCCGTTCCGCGCGATGTTGAGCCGGAAGTTGGCAAACTGGCGAATGCTTATCTTTACAGCGTTGATGATCTGCAAAGCATCATTTCGCACAACCTGGCGCAGCGTAAAGCCGCAGCGGTTGAGGCGGAAACTATTGTCGCTCAGGAAACCAGCGAATTTATGGCGTGGCTGCGCGCACAAAGCGCCAGCGAGACCATTCGCGAGTATCGCAGCCAGGCAGAGCACGTTCGCGATGAGTTAACCGCCAAAGCGTTAGCGGCCCTTGAGCAGGGCGGCGACGCTCAAGCCATTATGCAGGATCTGGCATGGAAACTGACTAACCGCCTGATCCATGCGCCAACGAAATCACTTCAACAGGCCGCCCGTGACGGGGATAACGAACGCCTGAATATTCTGCGCGACAGCCTCGGGCTGGAGTAGCAGTACATCATTTTCCTTTTTTACAGGGTGCATTTACGCCTATGAAGCCTTCTATCGTTGCCAAACTGGAAGCCCTGCATGAACGCCATGAAGAAGTTCAGGCGTTGCTGGGTGACGCGCAAACTATCGCCGACCAGGAACGTTTTCGCGCATTATCACGCGAATATGCGCAGTTAAGTGATGTTTCGCGCTGTTTTACCGACTGGCAACAGGTTCAGGAAGATATCGAAACCGCACAGATGATGCTCGACGATCCTGAAATGCGTGAGATGGCGCAGGATGAACTGCGCGAAGCTAAAGAAAAAAGCGAGCAACTGGAACAGCAATTACAGGTTCTGTTACTACCAAAAGATCCTGATGACGAACGTAACGCCTTCCTCGAAGTCCGTGCCGGAACCGGCGGCGACGAAGCGGCGCTGTTCGCTGGCGATCTGTTCCGTATGTACAGCCGTTACGCCGAAGCCCGCCGCTGGCGTGTAGAAATCATGAGCGCCAGCGAGGGTGAACATGGTGGTTATAAAGAGATCATCGCCAAAATTAGCGGTGATGGTGTATATGGTCGTTTGAAATTCGAATCTGGCGGTCATCGCGTGCAGCGTGTTCCTGCTACGGAATCGCAGGGTCGTATTCATACTTCTGCTTGTACCGTTGCGGTAATGCCAGAACTGCCTGACGCAGAACTGCCGGACATCAACCCAGCAGATTTGCGCATTGATACTTTCCGCTCGTCAGGGGCGGGGGGGCAGCACGTTAACACCACCGATTCGGCAATTCGTATTACTCACTTGCCGACCGGAATTGTTGTTGAATGTCAGGACGAACGTTCACAACATAAAAACAAAGCTAAAGCACTTTCTGTACTCGGTGCTCGTATCCACGCTGCTGAAATGGCAAAACGGCAACAGGCCGAAGCGTCTACCCGTCGTAACCTGCTGGGGAGTGGCGATCGCAGCGACCGTAACCGTACTTACAACTTCCCGCAGGGGCGCGTTACCGATCACCGCATCAACCTGACGCTCTACCGCCTGGATGAAGTGATGGAAGGTAAGCTGGATATGCTAATTGAACCGATTATCCAGGAACATCAGGCCGACCAACTGGCGGCGTTGTCCGAGCAGGAATAATGGAATATCAACACTGGTTACGTGAAGCAATAAGCCAACTTCAGGCGAGCGAAAGCCCGCGGCGTGATGCTGAAATCCTGCTGGCGCATGTTACCGGCAAAGGGCGTACTTTTATTCTCGCCTTTGGTGAAACGCAGCTGACTGACGAACAATGTCAGCAACTTGATGCGCTACTGACGCGTCGTCGCGATGGTGAACCTATTGCTCATTTAACCGGGGTGCGAGAATTCTGGTCGCTGCCGTTATTTGTTTCGCCAGCGACCTTAATTCCGCGCCCGGATACGGAGTGTCTGGTGGAGCAGGCACTGGCGCGGTTGCCTGAACAGCCTTGCCGTATTCTCGATCTCGGGACGGGTACCGGGGCGATTGCGCTGGCGCTGGCTAGCGAGCGCCCGGACTGCGAAATTACCGCTGTAGATTGTATGCCTGATGCTGTCTCTCTGGCGCAACGTAATGCCCAGAATCTGGCGATCAAAAATATCCACATTCTGCAAAGTGACTGGTTTAGCGCGCTAGCCGGGCAGCAGTTTGCGATGATTGTCAGCAATCCGCCGTATATTGACGAGCAGGACCCACATCTTCAACAAGGCGATGTCCGCTTTGAGCCGCTCACTGCACTGGTTGCGGCTGACAGTGGAATGGCCGACATCGTGCATATCATCGAACAGTCGCGTAACGCGCTGGTATCCGGCGGCTTTCTGCTTCTGGAACATGGCTGGCAGCAGGGCGAAGCGGTGCGACAGGCATTTATCCACGCGGGATATCATGACGTCGAAACCTGTCGGGACTATGGTGATAACGAGCGCGTAACGCTCGGCCGCTATTATCAATGACAAGTTTTTCTACACTGCTTAGCGTTCATCTCATTAGCATTGCGCTTTCTGTAGGGCTATTAACCTTACGTTTCTGGCTACGTTATCAGAAACATCCACAGGCTTTTGCTCGTTGGACGCGCATTGTGCCGCCGGTTGTCGATACGCTGTTATTGTTAAGCGGCATTGCGTTGATGGCTAAAGCGCACATCCTGCCATTTTCCGGGCAGGCACAGTGGCTGACTGAAAAGCTGTTTGGAGTTATCATTTATATCGTTTTGGGTTTTATTGCACTCGATTATCGTCGTATGCACAGTCAGCAGGCGCGCATTATTGCCTTCCCGCTGGCGTTGGTGGTGCTGTACATCATCATTAAACTCGCCACCACAAAAGTACCGTTACTGGGGTAAGTCATGAGATCGTTAGCTGATTTCGAATTTAATAAAGCGCCATTGTGCGAAGGCATGATCCTGGCTTGCGAAGCAATCCGCCGCGATTTTCCCTCGCAAGATGTTTACGACGAACTGGAGCGTCTCGTTAGTCTGGCGAAGGAAGAAATCAGCCAGCTTCTGCCTTTAGAAGAACAGCTGGAAAAACTGATCGCGCTGTTTTACGGCGACTGGGGATTTAAAGCCTCACGCGGCGTTTATCGTCTTTCCGATGCATTATGGCTGGACCAGGTGTTAAAGAATCGACAGGGCAGTGCGGTATCATTAGGTGCCGTTTTATTATGGGTCGCGAATCGTCTCGATTTGCCGCTGCTGCCGGTGATTTTCCCTACGCAGCTGATATTGCGCATTGAATGTCCGGATGGCGAAATTTGGCTGATTAATCCTTTTAACGGTGAATCGTTAAGTGAACATATGCTGGATGTGTGGTTAAAGGGAAATATCAGCCCGTCGGCGGAACTGTTTTATGAAGACCTTGATGAAGCTGATAACATTGAGGTAATCCGCAAATTGCTGGATACACTCAAAGCCTCGTTGATGGAAGAAAATCAGATGGAGCTGGCGCTACGTACCAGCGAAGCTTTATTACAATTTAACCCGGAAGATCCCTATGAAATTCGCGATCGCGGGTTGATTTATGCGCAACTGGATTGCGAACACGTTGCGTTGAACGATTTAAGTTATTTCGTTGAACAGTGTCCGGAAGACCCGATCAGCGAAATGATCCGTGCGCAAATAAATAACATCGCGCATAAACATATTGTGCTGCATTAATTAATCGACATTTTACTCAAGATTAAGGCGATCCTATGAAACAAAAAGTGGTTAGCATTGGCGACATCAACGTAGCAAATGACCTGCCGTTCGTACTGTTTGGCGGTATGAACGTGCTGGAATCTCGCGATCTGGCGATGCGCATTTGCGAGCACTATGTAACCGTGACCCAGAAACTGGGTATCCCTTACGTATTCAAAGCCTCTTTTGACAAAGCCAACCGCTCCTCCATCCACTCTTATCGTGGACCGGGCCTGGAAGAAGGAATGAAAATCTTCCAGGAGTTGAAGCAGACTTTTGGCGTGAAAATTATCACCGACGTTCACGAACCAAGCCAGGCTCAGCCCGTTGCTGATGTTGTAGATGTGATTCAGTTGCCGGCGTTTCTTGCTCGCCAGACAGACCTGGTTGAAGCCATGGCGAAAACCGGTGCGGTAATTAACGTCAAGAAACCGCAGTTTGTCAGCCCGGGACAGATGGGTAATATCGTTGATAAATTCAAAGAAGGCGGCAACGAAAAAGTGATTCTTTGCGATCGCGGTGCTAACTTCGGTTACGACAACCTGGTCGTTGATATGCTGGGCTTCAGCATCATGAAGAAAGTGTCTGGTAATTCGCCGGTGATTTTCGACGTTACCCACGCACTGCAATGTCGCGATCCATTTGGCGCAGCTTCCGGCGGTCGTCGTGCTCAGGTGGCTGAGCTGGCAAGAGCCGGTATGGCGGTAGGTCTGGCGGGGCTGTTTATTGAAGCGCATCCGGATCCAGAACATGCGAAATGTGATGGGCCATCCGCGCTGCCGCTGGCTAAACTGGAACCGTTCCTCAAGCAAATGAAAGCGATTGATGATCTGGTGAAAGGTTTCGAAGAACTGGATACCAGCAAGTAATCTTTTTTGCTTGAAAAATAAAGTCTTAGCGTTCTGCGTTAAGACTTTTTTCATGGGTGCCGGATACAAAAAAGGCCGCAGGCTATTACCTCTGCGGCCGGTTTCGGGCGCATATTGCCATCACGGCAGCCTGACGCCCGTTTTCACCTTACTTCCGGTTACGCCACCAGCTGACAATCGCTGCGGTAATAATTCCCGCCAGGATCGGTGCTGCCAGGTCGTGCCAGAAAGTCATGGCAAACTGCGTGAGCGTCATATAGCCGCCTTGTTGTAATGACAACATTTTGCGGCTATTCTTGAATTGTTCTGGTTCAAGATTAGCCCCCGTTCTGTTGTCAGGTTGTACCTCTCAACGTGCGGGGGTTTTCTCTTTCCAGCAACCAATGCCACCAGGGATAAAGCCCCCGCAACATTGCGCCTCACCGGATAACTCCGGCTTGGTGTGGATACTACGTCTCAATTCATCTTCACTTCATCCCTGAAATGTTTGCAATGAAGAGTGCATTCCGGTTTTTCAACAGCTGTTACAGTCGTTTCATGAGTGCTCTGGATGATGCTTCCAGCTCGGGTTGCCAATATTTACTTGCAGAAGAGATAAAGACAAAAAGGGCCGCAGGCTGTTACCCCTGCGGCCGGTTTCGGGCGCATATTGCCATCACGGCAGCCTGACGCCCGTTTTCACCTTACTTCCGGTTACGCCACCAGCTGACAATCACTGCGGTAATAATCCCCGCCAGGATCGGTGCCGCCAGGTCGTGCCAGAAAATCATGGCAAACTGCGCGAGCGTCATATAGCCGCCTTGTTGTAATGACAACATTTTGCGGCTATTCTTGAATTGTTGATGGTTCAAGATTAGCCCCCGTTCTGTTGTCAGGTTTTACCTCTCAACGTGCGGGGGTTTTCTCTTTCCAGCAACCAATGCCACCAGGGATAAAGCCCCCGCAACATTGCGCCTCACCGGATAACGCCGGCTTGGTGTGGATATTACGTCTCAATTCATCTTCACTTCATCCCTGAAATGTTTGCAATAAAGAGTACATTCCGGCTTTTCAACAGCTGTTGCAGTGGTTTCGTGCAGGTTGTGGTACAGGCTCGCAATTCTGATTAACGACCTGTTCAGGTAGTATGAAGAAATACAATAAGCAGGAATTTATATTATCTCCCCCGATTTCTGTCATCAGAGGAGATATAACTGTCAGGCAAATATCGTCATCAAATAGGCGGCAAACAGTGCCAGATGCGCTGCGCCATTGAGCACGTTAGTTCGTCCGGTGGAGAAGGAGATATGGCACAGTACTAAAGAGGCCACCATCACCACCATTTCTGGCGCACCAAGTGCAAACTGTAATTCGTTACCCGTCATAAAGGCAATTAACGTGACGACAGGTACGGTAAGCGAAATGGTTGCTAACACTGAACCAAAGAACAGATTCATCGCGCGCTGGACCTGGTTATTCAACACTGCTTTTAACGCACCTAAACCTTCCGGCGACAGAATCAACAGAGCCACCAGGAAGCCAGTAAAGGCGACAGGCGCATTCATGCTGTCGAGCAATGTCTCCAGCGAGCTGGCGTTCATTTTGGTCACCGCAATAACGGCAATCAGATGGATAATCAACCAGATAGCATGCCACAGGCTGCTATGGGCAGACGGTTTACCGTGATGCGGGTCGTCATCATCACTGTCATCTTCGTGCTCGTAGACAAACAAACTTTGATGCGTTTTGGTCTGGATCAGCAAAAATACGCCATACATTGCCGCAGAAATTAATGCTACCAGTAACGCCTGACCGGTTGAAAAATTCGCCGCAGGCAGAGCCATTGGAAATACCAGTACGATTATCGCCAGGGGGAACAGCGCAATTAAATACTGCTTGATACCAAACAGATTCATATATTGGGTGGCAAACTTGCGTCCGCCCAACAATAATGAAAAGCCAACCAGCCCACCGGTAACAATCATAATGATTGAATAGAGCGTATCACGCATTAGCGTTGGCGCGGCGTCGCCGGTTGCCATTAAAGCTGAAATCAAACTGACTTCAAGAATAACCACTGAAAGGCTAAGAATAAGCGAACCGTAAGGTTCTCCCAGGCGATGGGCTAATACGTCCGCATGACGGACAACACTAAAGGCGCTACTTAAAATACCAATAAGAGCAAGAAGATTGATGCCAATGACCACTGGTAGTGTCTGGCTGCTTCCCCACAGGAACAGCACTACCAGCGCCAGAACCGGGAAAATAAGCGAAGTCTCCTTGTGGCGGGTTTTTACCGCCTCTTGAGCATTTGACATTATGGTTATCCCTTTGCAGATGAATTTATCGAAAATGTAAAAAATAGGTAGGAAAAATAACAGAAAGTGTCTGGATATCGGTAACATTTTACGAATTTTTACCCCGCTGTCGATTTTTTACTCATCGGGCCATAAAAATAAGCAATGCGTTTAGACAATGTTTGTTTTAGCACTCCTTAAGAAGAGTCTGACATGAAAATTCTTATGTTTTGGCAAGAGTAGATATTGTTGACCACACTTAATGTTCAACTTTGTAAAAGGAGTCAACGATGCCGTATAAAACGAAAAGCGATCTGCCGGAAAGCGTAAAGCACGTTCTACCGTCTCATGCCCAGGATATCTATAAAGAAGCGTTCAACAGCGCATGGGATCAATATAAAGATAAAGAAGATCGGCGTGATGACGCCAGTCGCGAAGAAACCGCGCATAAAGTGGCCTGGGCTGCTGTGAAGCATGAATATGCCAAAGGGGATGATGATAAATGGCATAAAAAATCGTAAAACCGGTAGCTTAGTTAAAGCTATTCGTGCGGTGTTGCCTTGCAAGTGGTCCGTGGATTGCATATTGTCCCGTTAGTGGTTTCAAAATGAGCAGTAAAAATGTCCGGAAGACACCAAAAAGTTGTCGCAGGGAAGTATGCAGTGGCGGAGGTGTAAGGTGATAACGCGTGATTTCTTGATGAATGCCGATTGTAAAACGGCATTTGGTGCCATTGAAGAATCACTCTTATGGTCAGCAGAGCAACGGGCGGCTTCGCTGGCGGCGACGCTGGCTTGTCGACCTGATGAGGGACCGGTGTGGATCTTCGGTTATGGATCGTTGATGTGGAATCCGGCACTGGAGTTTACCGAGTCGTGCACCGGTACACTGGTTGGATGGCATCGCGCGTTTTGCCTGCGCCTGACCGCCGGGCGCGGGACTGCGCACCAGCCGGGACGGATGCTTGCACTGAAAGAGGGCGGACGCACCACAGGCGTCGCCTATCGACTGCCAGAAGAGACGCTGGAGCAGGAACTAACCCTGTTGTGGAAGCGCGAGATGATTACCGGCTGTTATCTGCCAACCTGGTGTCAGCTTGATCTTGATGATGGACGCACAGTAAACGCCATTGTGTTTATTATGGACCCGCGACATCCAGAATATGAATCTGACACTCGCGCTCAGGTCATCGCGCCGTTGATTGCGGCGGCGAGCGGTCCGCTGGGAACCAACGCACAATACCTGTTTTCACTGGAACAGGAGCTTATCAAACTGGGAATGCAGGACGATGGGCTGAATGATTTGCTGGTATCGGTAAAAAAACTGCTGGCGGAGAATTATCCGGATGCTGTGTTACGGCCGGGATTCGCCTGAGTAAACTTCCCTCATAGTGGGGCGTCAGACGCCCCCTCAAACATTAAAATGTGAGCACTTTATCGGCTGACAGCGTCCATTGCGCCAGTTCAACAAGAGTACCGATTTCCACCCCATCAATCAGAGGAAGTGTGCTAATCCCGCGTCCGTCAGTACAGGTTTTGCACAATTTCACCGGTACATTCTGAGCGGTAAGGATCTCCAGCATTTGCTGAATGTTGTAGCCTTCCCCTGGTTTTTGCCCGCGCAACCCGGCTGTGACCGCATCAGACATCAGGAACAGACGCAGATCCAGATTGCTCTCCTGCTCTCGTAACGCAATGGCCAGCCGCAAGCTGTTAAACAAGGATTCGCTCCCGTAAGGTGCTCCATTGGCAACGATCACGATTTTTTGCATTATTTACTCCTGTATTCAGGGAATTAGACACTCATCTTCTATCTTACCGCTTCTGCAGCGTCTGACCAATCGGTCACATTTTTAAGGATTTTCCTGAAAGCGCGAGAAAATACGACAAAAGGTGCCAGTAATCGTTATTCTTTAAGGCTATGGTTTTTCATTTTTACCGGAAGTTACCGACGTTTTGAGCCGTTTCGTTCCTCGCATTATTCCGTTTTATTTACTCTTGCTGGCGGCAGGCGGTACAGCTAACGCACAATCTACCTTCGAGCAAAAAGCGGCAAATCCCTTTGATAATAACAATGATGGTCTGCCGGATTTAGGCATGGCACCTGAAAATCATGATGGGGAAAAACACTTTGCGGAAATTGTGAAAGATTTCGGCGAAACCAGTATGAATGATAACGGGCTGGATACTGGCGAGCAGGCAAAAGCTTTCGCATTAGGAAAAGTCCGCGACGCGCTTAGTCAACAGGTTAATCAGCACGTAGAGTCCTGGCTATCACCGTGGGGAAATGCCAGTGTTGACGTCAAAGTGGATAACGAAGGACATTTCACCGGCAGTCGCGGAAGCTGGTTTGTGCCGTTACAAGATAATGATCGTTATCTCACCTGGAGCCAGCTTGGTCTTACTCAGCAGGATGATGGCTTGGTGAGCAATGTGGGCGTAGGGCAACGCTGGGCGCGCGGCAACTGGCTGGTGGGTTATAACACTTTTTATGACAACTTGCTGGACGAAAATCTTCAGCGAGCGGGCTTTGGTGCCGAAGCGTGGGGCGAATATTTGCGACTATCGGCAAACTTTTATCAGCCGTTTGCTGCATGGCATGAACAGACAGCCACGCAGGAACAGCGGATGGCGCGCGGGTACGACCTGACAGCCCGGATGCGCATGCCGTTCTATCAACACCTCAATACCAGTGTCAGCGTAGAACAGTATTTTGGTGATCGTGTCGATTTGTTTAACTCTGGTACGGGTTATCACAATCCCGTCGCGTTGAGTCTGGGATTAAATTACACCCCTGTGCCCTTAGTCACTGTGACGGCCCGGCATAAACAGGGTGAAAGTGGCGAGAATCAAAATAACCTCGGGCTGAATCTTAACTACCGCTTTGGTGTACCGCTCAAAAAACAACTTTCTGCGGGCGAAGTTGCCGAAAGTCAGTCGTTACGTGGTAGTCGCTATGACAATCCGCAGCGAAATAATCTTCCGACTCTTGAGTACCGACAGCGAAAAACCTTAACGGTGTTTCTGGCGACACCGCCGTGGGATCTAAAACCTGGCGAAACAGTGCCGCTGAAATTACAAATCCGCAGTCGTTACGGTATTCGGCAACTGATTTGGCAGGGCGATACGCAGATATTAAGTTTGACGCCGGGCGCACAAGCCAACAGTGAGGAGGGCTGGACGCTGATCATGCCTGACTGGCAAAACGGGGAAGGCGCAAGCAATCACTGGCGATTGTCAGTAGTGGTGGAAGATAACCAGGGGCAGCGTGTCTCCTCCAATGAGATCACGCTAACGCTTGTCGAACCGTTCGACGCATTGTCAAACGACGAACTGCGCTGGGAACCGTAATCAGAAAATGCGCTCCTGATGCACCCATACCGCAGCTTCCACGCGAGACTTGAGCTTCATTTTCTTCAGCATGTGCTTGACGTGCACTTTTACTGTGCTTTCGGTGATATCCAGGCGGCGGGCAATCATCTTGTTCGGCAAACCCTGGGCAATCAGCTTGAGAATATCGCGCTCGCGTGGGGTTAACTGGTTAACATCGCGTTCAGTAGTGGCACGGTTAGCGCGCAAGCTGGCGGCCAGAACAGGCGTTAATGCTTCGCTTAATACCATTTCGCCAGCAGCTGCCTGATGCAATGCTTTCAGCAGATCTTCCGGTTCCATATCTTTTAACAGATAGCCATCCGCGCCGCGTTTCAGTGCGGTGACCACATCTTCTTCATGGTTAGAGACGCTGAATACCACAATGCGACCGGAGAGGGACTTTTCGCGCAGTTTATCCAGCGTTTCCAGACCGTTCATGCCGGGCATATTGAGATCTAACAGGATCAGATCGGGATCAAGAGATTCCGCCAGTTCAATACCCTGTTCGCCATTACTCGCTTCGCCAACCACGGTGATATCTGGTGCCATACTGATAAGCTGTTTTACGCCAGTTCGCAGCATCGGGTGATCGTCGATCAGCAGGATAGTAGCCGGTTCCTGATTACTCATGGGTATCTCCTTGGACGTCTGTGAAAGTTTTTTCGGGAATAAAGGTGACAACCACTTCGGTGCCACCTGATTCACGACGGCGGACGCGGCAATCGCCTCGTAAACTTTGCGCACGGTCGCGCATTATTATCATGCCGTAGTGATTGCTGCGGATGGCATTTTCAGGCACGCCGCAGCCGTTATCCTGGACGGTCAGTTTGACCTGATTATCGTTTTGCGCCACCGTCACCACGACCTCACTCGCTTGCGAATGTTTGAGGGCGTTACTTAATGCCTCACGGGCAATTTGCAACAAGTGGATTGCCTGATGCGAAGGCACCAGACGAGGCGGCAATTGATAATCCAGCTTCACCGGGAAGCCAAATTTGGCGCTGTACTCTTCGCAACTCGCCTCCAGCGCCGGACGTAATCCAGGCTCGGTGAGCTGCAAACGGAATGTGGTGAGCAATTCACGCAACTGCGCCCAGGATGCATTCAGTTCGTTACGGATCTGACTTAACAGTTCGCGGCTGCTTTCTGGCAGCGCATCGCCCTGCATCTGTAAACAACTCACCTGCATCTTCATGCAAGAGAGAGATTGGGCAATAGAATCATGCAGTTCGCGCGCAATGGTGGCACGCTCTTCCATCACGATCAACTGTTGCTGACGTTCCTGATGGCGATCCAGCGCCAGCGTGGCGGTGAGTTGTTCAACCAGGGTATCCACCAGTTGTTGTTGATCATGGCTAAGATGACGCCCCTGCGGCAGGGTCGCCAGCAAAATACCGTACTGCGTATGAGAGTCAGCCAGCCGCCACTTCAGGGTTGTGCCGCGATCGCCAACGGGTAATATGCCGCGCGGGCAGAGCTGGCAGCCTTTATCATCACAAGTCATATCTGGCTGGCAGGTAAACTCCTGATGATTCTCTTCATCATCAGTGTCATACACCCGCAGTTCGATATCACGTAGCAGGGTTAAATTCTGTAAGCCGTTGAGTACCGGTGACAGGCGTTCACACAGCGGGGCGCGGGAATGCAAACGGCGGTTAGCCTGCCATAAAAAAGAGAGGATCTGATTTTTATGCTCCAGCCCGGCAGTTTTCTCCTGAACCCGCTGCTCAAGTACGGCATAACTTTCGGCCAGTTCTGCAGACATATTGTTCAATGCAGTTCCAAGCATCGCCATTTCGTTGCGCCCGCTGATGTTTGCGCGTTGGGTAAAATCGCGATGGCTGACGGCACTCGCCATTGCCAGCAGTTGCCGCCACGGTTGTAGCAGTCGCGCCCGCAACCAGATAATAGTGAACACCAGTAAAAGTGCCATAAATACCGCCATTACCCGATGGACCAGTACCACTGTCTCAATGCGCATTTCCGTGGTGCGGTCAAAACCAGATACCAGCTGATCAAGCCCGGCAACAAACTGGCTGACATCCGCTGACACCGTTTCGCGGTTTTGTGCACGCATCAGCGCAGGGATCAGTTCATTACGCCAGTAATCTTGTAAACCCTGTAATTGCGCCAGTTGTCCGTCTCGTTCCGCTGCTCGAGTCAACTCGGCGCTAAATGCCGTTTGTTCCATTTCTTTAATTAAGGGCTTGTCTTTCTCGCTTAATGGCACTGCCGCCAACAGACGGTAACTTTGCATGCGCAGCGATCCCGCTTTGTTGATCGCATGGGCGCTGCCCTGAACGCCTTGCACCAGCCAGCCAGAAACTGCCATCCCTGCCAGTCCAATAGCAGTAGAAAGCAACACAATAAGCGCAACCTGATTAACCAGGGTGAGCGGAGAGAGACAACGTTTAAGCATGTAAACCTCTTCCTTCGGGCTTTAAATGAGCAATAACCTTAATGAATGTGACGATACATTCTGGAATGGCAGTATTCTCGGCTATTGGCTGAAGTATACCCATACCCGGAAAGAGTTACTCCTTATTTGCCGCGTGGTTAGTCGCTTTACATCGGTAAGGGTAGGGATTTTACAGCACCGTGAAAAATCTCATAATTTTTATGAAATCACTGTACTCACTATGGGTAATGATAAATATCAATGATAGATAAAGTTATCTTATCGTTTGATTTACATCAAATTGCCTTTAGCTACAGACACTAAGGTGGCAGACATCGAAACGAGTATCAGAGGTGTCTATGAGTCACTCATCCGCCCCCGAAAGGGCTACTGGAGCTGTCATTACAGATTGGCGACCGGAAGATCCTGCGTTCTGGCAACAACGCGGTCAACGTATTGCCAGCCGCAACCTGTGGATTTCCGTTCCCTGTCTGCTGCTGGCGTTTTGCGTATGGATGTTGTTCAGCGCTGTTGCGGTGAACTTACCGAAAGTCGGTTTTAATTTTACGACCGATCAGCTATTTATGTTGACTGCGCTGCCTTCGGTTTCTGGCGCGTTATTACGTGTTCCATACTCCTTTATGGTTCCTATCTTCGGTGGTCGTCGCTGGACGGCGTTCAGCACCGGTATTCTGATTATTCCTTGCGTCTGGCTGGGTTTTGCCGTGCAGGATACCTCCACGCCTTATAGCGTCTTCATCATCATCTCTCTGCTGTGCGGCTTTGCTGGCGCGAACTTCGCATCCAGTATGGCAAACATCAGCTTCTTCTTTCCGAAACAGAAGCAGGGTGGCGCGCTGGGTCTGAATGGTGGTCTGGGCAACATGGGCGTCAGCGTCATGCAGTTGGTTGCTCCGCTGGTGGTATCACTGTCGATTTTCGCAGTATTTGGTAGCCAGGGTGTCAAACAGCCGGATGGGACTGAGCTGTATCTGGCGAATGCGTCCTGGGTATGGGTGCCGTTCCTTGCCATCTTCACCATTGCGGCGTGGTTTGGCATGAACGATCTTGCTACCTCGAAAGCCTCCATCAAGGAGCAGTTGCCGGTACTCAAACGGGGTCATCTGTGGATTATGAGCCTGCTGTATCTGGCAACCTTCGGCTCCTTCATCGGCTTCTCCGCGGGCTTTGCGATGCTGTCAAAAACGCAGTTCCCGGATGTTCAGATTCTGCAATACGCTTTCTTCGGGCCGTTTATTGGTGCGCTGGCGCGTTCTGCAGGTGGTGCATTATCTGACCGTCTGGGCGGAACTCGTGTCACGCTGGTGAACTTTATCCTGATGGCGATTTTCAGCGGCCTGCTGTTCCTGACCTTACCGACTGACGGACAGGGCGGAAGCTTCATGGCGTTCTTCGCAGTCTTCCTGGCGCTGTTCCTGACAGCTGGGCTGGGTAGTGGTTCCACTTTCCAGATGATTTCCGTGATCTTCCGTAAACTGACAATGGATCGCGTGAAAGCAGAAGGGGGTTCTGACGAACGTGCGATGCGTGAAGCGGCAACCGACACGGCGGCGGCGCTGGGTTTCATCTCTGCGATTGGCGCGATTGGTGGCTTCTTTATCCCGAAAGCGTTTGGTAGCTCGCTGGCATTAACGGGTTCGCCAGTCGGCGCAATGAAAGTATTTTTGATTTTCTATATCGCCTGCGTGGTGATTACCTGGGCGGTATATGGTCGGCATTCTAAAAAATAAATCTTAATATTTGATTATCCTTTGCGCGGCATGATGTCGCGCTTTTTTTATGCGTCATTTAGTTACAACATACTCATATTATATTGGCTTATTTCGCCGGATTTCATTAAGAGCCATTAATATGTTACCCATGGGGAATACTCCTTAATACCCATCTGCATAAAAATCTTAATAGTTTAAATAACTACAGGTATAAAACGTCTTAATTTACAGCGTGTTATGCTGTAACTGCTAATTATCCTAAAGGGGTATCTTAGGAATTTACTTTATTTTTCATCCCCATCACTCTTGATCGTTATCAATTCTCACGCTGTTTCAGAGCGTTACTTTGCCCTTAAACATTAGCAATGTCGATTTATCAGAGGGCCGACAGGCTCCCACAGGAGAAAACCGATGAGTAAATTCCTGGACCGGTTTCGCTACTTCAAACAGAAGGGTGAAACCTTTGCCGATGGGCATGGCCAGCTTCTCAATACCAACCGCGACTGGGAGGATGGATATCGCCAGCGTTGGCAGCATGACAAAATCGTCCGCTCTACCCACGGGGTAAACTGCACCGGCTCCTGCAGCTGGAAAATCTACGTCAAAAACGGTCTGGTGACCTGGGAAACCCAGCAGACTGACTATCCGCGTACTCGCCCGGACCTGCCAAACCATGAACCTCGCGGCTGCCCGCGCGGTGCCAGCTACTCCTGGTATCTTTACAGCGCCAACCGCCTGAAATACCCAATGATGCGCAAACGCCTGATGAAAATGTGGCGTGAAGCGAAGGCGCTGCATAGCGATCCGGTTGAGGCATGGGCTTCTATCATTGAAGACGCCGATAAAGCGAAAAGCTTTAAGCAGGCGCGTGGACGCGGTGGTTTTGTTCGTTCTTCCTGGCAGGAAGTGAATGAACTGATCGCCGCCTCTAACGTTTACACCATCAAAAACTACGGCCCGGACCGCGTCGCTGGCTTCTCGCCAATTCCGGCAATGTCGATGGTTTCTTACGCATCGGGTGCACGCTATCTTTCGCTGATTGGCGGTACTTGCTTAAGCTTCTACGACTGGTACTGCGACCTGCCTCCTGCGTCTCCGCAAACCTGGGGCGAGCAAACTGACGTACCGGAATCTGCTGACTGGTACAACTCCAGCTACATCATCGCCTGGGGTTCAAACGTGCCGCAGACGCGTACCCCGGATGCTCACTTCTTTACTGAAGTGCGTTACAAAGGCACCAAAACTGTTGCCGTCACACCAGACTACGCTGAAATCGCCAAACTGTGCGATCTGTGGCTGGCACCGAAACAGGGCACCGATGCGGCAATGGCGCTGGCAATGGGTCACGTAATGCTGCGTGAATTCCACCTCGACAACCCAAGCCAGTATTTCACCGACTATGTGCGTCGCTACACCGACATGCCGATGCTGGTGATGCTGGAAGAACGCGACGGTTACTACGCCGCAGGTCGTATGCTGCGCGCTGCCGATCTGGTGGATGCGCTGGGCCAGGAAAACAATCCGGAATGGAAAACTGTCGCCTTTAATACCAATGGCGAAATGGTTGCGCCGAACGGTTCTATTGGCTTCCGCTGGGGCGAGAAGGGCAAATGGAATCTTGAGCAGCGCGACGGCAAAACTGGCGAAGAAACCGAGCTGCAACTGAGCCTGCTGGGTAGCCAGGATGAGATCGCTGAGGTGGGCTTCCCGTACTTTGGTGGCGACGGCACGGAACACTTCAACAAAGTGGAACTGGAAAACGTGCTGCTGCACAAGCTGCCGGTGAAACGCTTGCAACTGGCTGATGGCAGCACCGCCCTGGTGACCACCGTTTATGATCTGACGCTGGCAAACTATGGTCTGGAACGTGGCCTGAACGACGTTAACTGTGCAGCCAGCTATGACGATGTGAAAGCTTACACTCCGGCGTGGGCCGAGCAAATCACTGGCGTTTCTCGCAGCCAGATTATTCGCATCGCCCGTGAATTTGCCGATAACGCTGATAAAACGCACGGTCGTTCGATGATTATCGTCGGTGCGGGACTGAACCACTGGTATCACCTGGACATGAACTATCGTGGTCTGATCAACATGCTGATTTTCTGCGGCTGTGTCGGTCAGAGCGGGGGGGGCTGGGCGCACTATGTAGGTCAGGAAAAACTGCGTCCGCAAACCGGCTGGCAGCCGCTGGCGTTTGCCCTCGACTGGCAGCGTCCGGCGCGTCACATGAACAGTACCTCTTATTTCTATAACCACTCCAGCCAGTGGCGTTATGAAACCGTGACTGCGGAAGAACTGCTGTCGCCGATGGCGGATAAATCTCGCTATACCGGGCACTTGATCGACTTTAACGTCCGTGCAGAACGCATGGGCTGGCTGCCGTCTGCGCCGCAGTTAGGCACTAACCCGCTGACTATCGCTCGCGAAGCAGAAAAAGCCGGGATGAATCCGGTGGACTATACGGTGAAATCCCTGAAAGAGGGTTCTATCCGTTTCGCTGCGGAACAGCCGGAAAACGGTAAAAACCACCCGCGTAATCTGTTCATCTGGCGTTCTAACCTGCTCGGTTCTTCCGGTAAAGGTCATGAGTTTATGCTCAAGTACCTGCTGGGGACGGAGCACGGTATCCAGGGCAAAGACCTGGGGCAGCAGGGCGGCGTGAAGCCGGAAGAAGTGGACTGGCAGGACAACGGTCTGGAAGGCAAGCTGGATCTGGTGGTGACGCTGGACTTCCGTCTGTCGAGCACCTGTCTCTATTCCGACATCATTTTGCCGACGGCGACCTGGTACGAAAAAGACGACATGAATACTTCGGATATGCATCCGTTTATTCACCCGCTGTCTGCGGCGGTCGATCCGGCCTGGGAAGCGAAAAGCGACTGGGAAATCTACAAAGCCATTGCGAAGAAATTCTCCGAAGTGTGCGTTGGTCATCTGGGTAAAGAAACTGACATCGTCACGCTGCCGATCCAGCACGACTCTGCCGCTGAACTGGCGCAGCCGCTGGATGTGAAAGACTGGAAAAAAGGCGAATGCGACCTGATCCCAGGCAAAACTGCACCGCACATTATGGTCGTAGAGCGCGATTATCCGGCAACTTACGAACGCTTTACCTCTATCGGCCCGCTGATGGAGAAAATCGGTAACGGCGGTAAAGGGATTGCCTGGAACACCCAGAGCGAGATGGATCTGCTGCGTAAGCTCAACTACACCAAAGCGGAAGGTCCGGCGAAAGGCCAGCCGATGCTGAACACCGCAATTGATGCGGCAGAGATGATCCTGACGCTGGCACCGGAAACCAACGGTCAGGTAGCTGTAAAAGCCTGGGCTGCCCTGAGCGAGTTTACCGGCCGTGATCATACGCATCTGGCGCTGAATAAAGAAGACGAGAAGATTCGCTTCCGCGATATTCAGGCACAGCCGCGCAAAATCATCTCCAGCCCGACATGGTCTGGCCTGGAAGATGAACACGTTTCTTACAACGCCGGTTACACCAACGTTCACGAGCTGATCCCGTGGCGTACGCTCTCTGGCCGTCAGCAGCTGTATCAGGATCACCAATGGATGCGTGATTTCGGTGAAAGCCTGCTGGTTTATCGTCCGCCGATCGACACCCGTTCGGTGAAAGAAGTGATGGGCCAGAAATCTAACGGTAATCCGGAAAAAGCGCTCAACTTCCTGACACCGCACCAGAAGTGGGGTATCCACTCCACCTACAGCGACAACCTGCTGATGCTGACTTTAGGTCGCGGTGGTCCGGTGGTCTGGTTGAGTGAAGCCGATGCCAAAGAGCTGGGTATCGCCGACAACGACTGGATTGAAGTCTTCAACAGCAACGGTGCATTGACTGCCCGTGCGGTTGTCAGCCAGCGTGTTCCGGCAGGGATGACCATGATGTACCACGCGCAGGAACGTATCGTTAACCTGCCTGGTTCGGAAATTACCCAACAGCGTGGTGGTATCCATAACTCGGTCACCCGTATCACGCCGAAACCGACGCATATGATCGGCGGCTATGCCCATCTGGCATACGGCTTTAACTACTACGGCACCGTAGGTTCTAACCGCGATGAGTTTGTTGTAGTGCGTAAGATGAAGAACATTGACTGGTTAGATGGCGAAGGCAATGACCAGGTACAGGAGAGCGTAAAATGAAAATTCGTTCACAAGTCGGCATGGTG
Organism: Escherichia sp. WS568; assembly: GCF_046486085.1. Taxonomy (NCBI): domain Bacteria; kingdom Pseudomonadati; phylum Pseudomonadota; class Gammaproteobacteria; order Enterobacterales; family Enterobacteriaceae; genus Escherichia; species Escherichia sp. WS568. The sequence goes on along the minus strand of NZ_JBJQMC010000008.1, from coordinate 24,650 downwards.
CTGAATCTCGATAAGTGCATCGGCTGCCACACCTGTTCAGTTACCTGTAAAAACGTCTGGACCAGCCGCGAAGGCGTGGAATACGCGTGGTTCAACAACGTGGAAACCAAGCCGGGCCAGGGCTTCCCGACTGACTGGGAAAACCAGGAAAAATACAAAGGCGGCTGGATCCGTAAAATCAACGGCAAACTGCAGCCGCGCATGGGTAACCGCGCCATGCTGCTGGGTAAAATCTTCGCTAACCCGCATCTGCCGGGGATCGACGATTATTACGAGCCGTTCGATTTTGACTATCAGAACCTGCATACCGCGCCGGAAGGCAGCAAGTCGCAGCCGATTGCCCGTCCGCGTTCGCTGATTACCGGCGAACGGATGGCGAAAATCGAAAAAGGGCCGAACTGGGAAGATGACCTGGGCGGTGAGTTCGACAAGCTGGCGAAAGACAAGAACTTCGACAACATCCAGAAGGCGATGTATAGCCAGTTCGAAAACACCTTCATGATGTATTTGCCGCGCCTGTGCGAACACTGCCTGAACCCGGCATGTGTGGCGACCTGCCCGAGCGGTGCGATTTACAAGCGTGAAGAAGATGGCATCGTCCTGATCGACCAGGATAAATGCCGTGGCTGGCGTATGTGCATCACCGGATGCCCGTACAAAAAAATCTATTTCAACTGGAAGAGCGGTAAGTCTGAGAAGTGCATCTTCTGCTATCCGCGTATTGAAGCGGGTCAGCCGACCGTGTGCTCAGAAACCTGTGTCGGTCGTATCCGTTATCTCGGCGTGCTGTTGTACGATGCCGACGCTATTGAACGTGCAGCCAGCACTGAGAACGAGAAAGATCTTTACCAGCGTCAGCTGGACGTGTTCCTCGATCCGAACGATCCGAAAGTCATCGAGCAGGCGATTAAAGACGGTATTCCGCTGAGCGTTATTGAAGCCGCACAGCAGTCGCCGGTTTATAAAATGGCGATGGAATGGAAACTGGCGCTGCCGCTGCATCCGGAATATCGCACACTGCCGATGGTCTGGTACGTGCCGCCTCTGTCTCCGATTCAGTCTGCAGCAGACGCGGGTGAGCTGGGTAGCAACGGCATTCTGCCAGACGTCGAAAGCCTGCGTATTCCGGTGCAGTATCTGGCGAATCTGCTGACCGCCGGTGATACCAAACCGGTACTGCGCGCGCTGAAACGTATGCTGGCGATGCGTCATTATAAACGTGCTGAAACCGTTGACGGGAAAGTGGATACCCGTGCGCTGGAAGAGGTCGGTCTGACCGAAGCCCAGGCACAGGAGATGTACCGTTATCTGGCGATTGCTAACTACGAAGATCGCTTTGTGGTGCCGAGTAGTCATCGTGAACTGGCGCGGGAAGCCTTCCCGGAGAAAAATGGCTGCGGCTTTACCTTTGGTGATGGCTGCCACGGTTCAGATACCAAATTCAATCTGTTCAACAGCCGCCGTATCGATGCCATCGACGTAACCAGCAAAACGGAGCCGCACCCATGATCGAACTCGTGATTGTATCGCGTCTCCTTGAATATCCGGATGCTGCCTTATGGCAGCATCAACAAGAGATGTTTGAGGCGATTGCTGCGTCGAAAAATCTGTCGAAAGAAGATGCCCATGCGCTGGGCATTTTCCTGCGCGATTTAACGGCGATGGATCCGCTCGATGCTCAGGCCCAGTACAGCGAACTGTTCGACCGTGGTCGTGCCACGTCACTGTTGCTGTTTGAACATGTGCACGGTGAATCCCGCGACCGCGGTCAGGCGATGGTAGACCTGCTGGCGCAGTATGAGCAGCACGGTTTGCAGTTAAACAGCCGCGAATTGCCCGACCATCTGCCGCTGTATCTGGAGTACCTGGCGCAGCTGCCGCAAAGCGAAGCCGTGGAGGGTTTGAAAGATATTGCGCCGATTCTGGCATTGCTGAGTGCGCGTCTGCAACAGCGTGAAAGCCGTTATGCCGTGCTGTTTGATCTGCTGCTGAAACTGGCGAATACCGCTATCGACAGCGACAAAGTGGCGGAAAAAATTGCCGACGAAGCGCGCGACGATACGCCGCAGGCGCTGGATGCCGTCTGGGAAGAAGAGCAGGTTAAATTCTTTGCTGACAAAGGCTGCGGTGATTCAGCAATCACTGCTCATCAGCGTCGCTTTGCCGGTGCCGTCGCGCCGCAATATCTGAATATCACCACCGGAGGACAGCACTAATGCAATTCCTGAATATGTTCTTCTTTGATATCTACCCGTACATAGCCGGGGCGGTCTTCCTGATTGGTAGCTGGCTGCGTTATGACTACGGGCAGTACACCTGGCGCGCGGCGTCCAGCCAGATGCTGGATCGCAAAGGGATGAACCTGGCGTCGAACCTGTTCCATATCGGTATTCTGGGGATTTTTGTCGGTCACTTCTTCGGTATGCTGACGCCGCACTGGATGTATGAAGCCTGGCTGCCGATTGAAGTGAAACAGAAAATGGCGATGTTTGCTGGTGGTGCCAGCGGTGTGCTGTGTCTGATTGGCGGCGTGCTGTTGCTGAAGCGTCGTCTGTTCAGCCCACGCGTGCGTGCAACCACTACCGGAGCGGATATCCTGATCCTGTCGCTGCTCGTTATCCAGTGCGCGCTGGGCTTGCTGACCATTCCGTTCTCAGCCCAGCATATGGACGGTAGCGAGATGATGAAACTGGTTGGCTGGGCGCAGTCGGTAGTGACCTTCCACGGTGGTGCTTCTCAACATCTTGATGGTGTGGCATTTATCTTCCGTCTGCACCTGGTGTTGGGGATGACGTTATTCCTGCTGTTCCCGTTCTCGCGTCTGGTGCACATCTGGAGCGTACCGGTGGAGTATCTGACACGTAAGTATCAGCTGGTGCGCGCCCGTCACTAAGCGAATTTTAGTTCACATAGACCCTGCTTCGGCGGGGTTTTTTTATGGGCACGGTGCGGGGTGAGTTGTCGGATGCGCTTCGCTTATCCGAACTTCAGGGGAGGATATTTTAGGTCCGGTAAACGCGGTGCCATCGGGCAGAATTAGCTCGGAGTAACAGGTTTTGAGTATTTCAGGAAGTAATGGTGGTGGGGGAAGGATTACTAGCGCTGCGCGCTTCACCCTTCGGATCGTTGCCTGCGGCAACGCTTTCTCGCTGGCGCTCGAGTCGCACCTTGGTCGAAGCTTCTCATCCCTCCCCGCATGGGCAGAATATTTAATTGCGGATTCGTTTGAGAGTTCACGGACTTTTGAAAAGTGATGGTGGTGGGGGAAGGATTCGAACCTTCGAAGTCGATGACGGCAGATTTACAGTCTGCTCCCTTTGGCCGCTCGGGAACCCCACCAGGGGTAATTCAAATTTTGAGGTAATGCTTGAGATGGTGGTGGGGGAAGGATTCGAACCTTCGAAGTCGATGACGGCAGATTTACAGTCTGCTCCCTTTGGCCGCTCGGGAACCCCACCACGGGGTAATGCTTTTTACTGGCCTGCTCCCTTATCGGGAAGCGGGGCGCATCATATCAAATGACGCGCCGCTGTAAAGTGTTACGTTGAGAAAAATGAACTGGTTGCGTAATTTTCATCCGTAACGGATTAAAGGTAACCAGTTATTTTTGCTGGCGATTAAAGAATAATCGTCCGATTACCGTAAACAAAGACGCGCTGCGCCAGTACTTTGTAGAGTGCGCGACTTAAGACGTTTTTCTCGACGTCACGACCTGCGCGCATCATATCTTCAGCTGTGTAGGTATGATCGACATGAATAACGTCCTGCATGATGATTGGACCTTCGTCCAGATTGTCATTCACATAGTGAGCGGTTGCGCCAATAATCTTCACGCCACGTTCATAGGCCTGGTGATAAGGACGTGCGCCGATAAACGCTGGCAGGAATGAATGGTGAATATTGATGATCTTATTCGGGAAGCGTGCCACAAATTCTGGCGTTAATACCCGCATATACTTCGCCAGCACCACGTAGTCAGGCTGATAAGCATCAATGGCATCCGCCATCTTTTGATCGTGCTCGTTGCGACTTAATCCTTCATGACTTACCAGCTCAAACGGAATATCAAAACGCTCAACCAGAGAACGTAAAGTATCGTGGTTACCAATAACTGCCGCGATTTCGACATCCAGGCCGCCGTAATTGGCTTTCATCAACAAATCGCCAAGGCAATGCGCCTCTTTAGTGACCAGAATCACTATCCGGCGACGACCGGCAGGATTCAGCTCACGTACGGAGCCTTCTGGCAATGCGCTATCGAGATCCGCCAGCAGGGTGGAATCATTAAAAATCCCCTCCAGTTCCGTGCGCATAAAAAAGCGCCCGGTACGGTGATCAACAAATTCATTGTTCTGTACGATATTTAACTCGTGCTTGTAGCAAATATTGGTGATACGTGCGATCAGACCTTTTTGGTCCGGACAAATAGTACGCAGAACTTTACGTTGGAGTGAATGCATTGCTGGAAAAACCTTGTTGAGAGTGTTTGCTAAACCGTACCGTCAACCATTATTGGCCGCAGCACTTTTTAAATTTTTTACCTGAACCACAAGGGCAGGGATCGTTGCGGCCAAACTGCGGACGTGTACCGTCAATATAGTACCATTGACCGTTTTCTTTCAAAAATCGCGAACGTTCAATGATTGCACCTGTTTTGCCACCTTCGGTAAATCGAGCAACAAAACTGACAAATCCGATATTGTCGCCGTCCTGCCAACAATGTTCAAATACGGTCAATCCCAACCATTCAGTATGCGCAAATCCGGCCATCAATTCGGCACGTAACGCCGCTGCTCCACAAGATGGATGCCAGGTCTTTATTAAATAATCTGCGTCTTGCATCACAAAAGCGCAGTAACGCGAACGCATGAGATGTTCTGGATCAGGTGCAACCTTTTCACCAGACACATAAGGGTGGCAACATAGGCTATACTCGACAGCACTACCACAGGGACAAAGCTGAGACACAAATAATCTCCCTGGAAACAATAACGGCGTATTAACCGCCTGAGTAGCACTATGTTAACCGAGCAGTAGCGATGTGGCTACGATTGCATTCCAGGGGAATCTTGCGGGAATAATGAGAAAGATAAAAATAGGGCTGGCGCTGGGATCTGGCGCGGCGAGAGGTTGGTCGCATATTGGCGTTATTAATGCGCTAAAAAAAGTGGGTATTGAAATTGATATCGTTGCAGGATGCTCAATTGGTTCGCTGGTGGGCGCGGCCTATGCATGCGATCGATTATCTGCGCTGGAAGATTGGGTAACCTCTTTCAGTTATTGGGATGTTTTACGCCTGATGGATCTCTCCTGGCAGCGCGGTGGGTTACTGCGCGGCGAGCGTGTCTTCAATCAATATCGCGAAATAATGCCGGAAACAGAGATCGAAAATTGTTCCCGTCGCTTCGCGGCTGTTGCCACCAATTTAAGTACTGGGCGCGAATTATGGTTTACTGAAGGCGATCTCCATCTTGCTATTCGTGCATCATGCAGTATTCCAGGACTAATGGCACCCGTTGCGCATAACGGCTACTGGCTGGTTGATGGCGCTGTAGTTAACCCAATTCCTATTTCGCTCACGCGTGCATTGGGTGCTGATATTGTGATAGCGGTCGACCTGCAGCACGATGCTCATTTGATGCAACAAGATCTGCTCTCCTTTAATGTCAGTGAAGAAAATAGCGAGAATGGTGATTCTCTGCCGTGGCATGCGCGTCTGAAAGAAAGGTTGGGCAGCATAACGACACGTCGGGCGGTGACAGCGCCAACGGCAACAGAGATTATGACCACTTCTATCCAGGTGCTGGAGAACCGCCTTAAAAGGAACCGCATGGCAGGTGATCCGCCCGATATTCTGATTCAACCTGTTTGCCCGCAAATATCTACGCTTGATTTCCATCGCGCGCACGCTGCCATTGCGGCTGGGCAGCTGGCAGTGGAAAAGAAAATGGACGAACTTTTGCCGTTGGTACGCACCAACATTTGACCAGAATTTTTATCTACACTTAAGTTAATTCTGACAGGCGCAGGTGGCAATAGCATGCCACTATTGAGTAAAGCCAGTCAGGGGAGAGAACATGACGCAGCCATTGGTCGGAAAACAGATTCTCATTGTTGAAGATGAGCAGGTATTTCGCTCGCTTCTGGATTCGTGGTTTTCCTCATTGGGAGCGACAACGGTACTGGCGGCTGATGGGGTGGATGCCCTTGAGTTGCTGGGAGGTTTCACTCCAGACCTGATGATATGTGATATCGCGATGCCCAGAATGAACGGGCTTAAACTGCTGGAACATATACGCAACAGAGGTGACCAGACACCGGTTCTGGTGATATCTGCCACTGAAAATATGGCAGATATTGCCAAAGCGTTACGTCTGGGCGTTGAAGATGTTTTGCTGAAACCAGTTAAAGATCTGAATCGCTTGCGCGAGATGGTTTTTGCCTGTCTCTATCCCAGCATGTTTAATTCCCGCGTTGAGGAAGAGGAAAGGCTTTTTCGCGACTGGGATGCAATGGTTGATAACCCTGCCGCAGCGGCGAAATTATTACAGGAATTGCAACCGCCGGTTCAGCAGGTGATTTCCCATTGCCGGGTTAATTATCGTCAATTGGTTGCCGCGGACAAACCCGGCCTGGTGCTTGATATTGCCGCACTTTCGGAAAACGATCTGGCATTTTATTGCCTTGATGTCACCCGAGCTGGACATAATGGCGTACTTGCTGCCTTGTTATTACGCGCATTGTTTAACGGATTATTACAGGAACAGCTTGCACACCAAAATCAACGGTTGCCAGAGTTGGGCGCGTTATTGAAGCAGGTAAACCATTTACTCCGTCAGGCCAATCTGCCGGGGCAGTTTCCGCTATTAGTTGGCTATTATCATCGCGAACTGAAAAATCTCATTCTGGTTTCTGCGGGTCTGAATGCGACGTTAAATACCGGCGAACACCAGGTACAAATCAGTAATGGTGTTCCGTTAGGCACTTTAGGTAACGCTTATTTGAATCAATTGAGCCAGCGATGCGATGCCTGGCAATGCCAAATATGGGGAACCGGTGGTCGGCTGCGCTTGATGTTGTCTGCAGAATGAGCAAACGATAACGCGGGCTAAATTTGCATTACCTGCTAATGTCGGCTGGTGGTACTATCGTCGCCATTCGTATAAGTAATTGTCTTAATTATGCTAACTCGCCTCCTTTTCAGAACTTAGCCCCTTCGGGGTACTGATATACTGGGATGCGATACAGAAATATGAACACGTTCAAAACACGAACAGTCCAGGAGAATTTAAATGGCTGCCATTAATACGAAAGTCAAAAAAGCCGTTATCCCCGTTGCGGGATTAGGAACCAGGATGTTGCCGGCGACGAAAGCCATCCCGAAAGAGATGCTGCCACTTGTCGATAAGCCATTAATTCAATACGTCGTGAATGAATGTATTGCGGCTGGCATTACTGAAATTGTGCTGGTTACTCACTCATCTAAAAACTCTATTGAAAACCACTTTGATACCAGTTTTGAACTGGAAGCAATGCTGGAAAAACGTGTAAAACGTCAACTGCTTGATGAAGTGCAGTCTATTTGTCCGCCGCACGTGACTATTATGCAAGTTCGTCAGGGGCTGGCGAAAGGCCTGGGACACGCGGTATTGTGTGCTCACCCGGTAGTGGGTGATGAACCTGTGGCTGTTATTTTGCCTGACGTTATTCTGGATGAATATGAATCCGATTTGTCACAGGATAACCTGGCAGAGATGATCCGCCGCTTTGATGAAACGGGTCATAGCCAGATCATGGTTGAACCGGTTGCTGATGTGACCGCATATGGCGTTGTGGATTGCAAAGGCGTTGAATTAGCGCCGGGTGAAAGCGTACCGATGGTTGGCGTGGTTGAAAAACCAAAAGCGGATGTTGCGCCGTCTAATCTCGCTATTGTGGGTCGTTACGTTCTTAGCGCGGATATTTGGCCGTTGCTGGCAAAAACCCCTCCGGGTGCTGGTGATGAAATTCAGCTCACCGACGCAATTGATATGCTGATCGAAAAAGAAACGGTGGAAGCCTATCATATGAAAGGGAAGAGCCATGACTGCGGTAATAAATTAGGTTACATGCAGGCCTTCGTTGAATACGGTATTCGTCATAACACCCTTGGCTCGGAATTTAAAGCCTGGCTTGAAGAAGAGATGGGCATTAAGAAGTAACATCCGTATCGGTGTTATCCACGAAACGGCGTTGAGCAATCGACGCCGTTTTTTTATAGCTTATTCTTATTAAATTGTCTTAAACCGGACAATAAAAAATCCCGCCGATGGCGGGATTTTTAAGCAAGTGCAATCTACAAAAGATTATTGCTTGATCAGGAAATCGTCGAGGGATTTACCTTGCTCATCCATTGCTTTTTTGATTACAGCTGGAGTACGGCCCTGGCCAGTCCAGGTTTTAGTTTCGCCGTTTTCGTCAACGTAGCTATATTTTGCCGGACGCTGAGCACGTTTAGCTTTGGTGCCAGATTTAACGGCAGCAAGGCTATTCAGCAGTTCGTTCGGGTCAATACCGTCAGCGATCAGCATTTCGCGATATTGCTGCAGTTTACGAGTGCGCTCTTCAACTTCAGCAGCAGCCGCGCTTTCTTCTTCGCGACGTTCGTTAACAACAACTTCTAATTTTTCCAGCATTTCTTCCAGCGTTTCAAGTGTACATTCTCTTGCCTGCGCACGAAGAGTACGGATGTTGTTCAGAATTTTAAGTGCTTCGCTCATTGTAGTAATCTCAAACTTATATTGGGGTGGTTTGTTGAGGTAATAATAGAGCCTTAAATTCAGTTGTGCAATAGCCAGGAATGTAAGGAATTCAAAATTGTTCTTTATTTTGTGCCGCCAATAAATATCTTTTCATAAAATTAGCCAGAAAAGACGCGGCATATAGCCCTATTTGCACCGATGATTTCGCAGCACGTGAGGTTAAAACTTCCTGATTCATGTCACATTTTATGGGGAGATTATCGTAGGCTGACGACCTTTCAGTCTTCTGTATTAGTCGTGTTTACGAGAATTCCCTATTAAGCGAATGATGAAAAGTAGAACAGTCGCAATAAGAGCAGGGACTTAGTATTGCACTATCTCCAGGAGGTCAACAGAGGGCTATTACTTGCGCAACAGGTTAAAGATTGTGAATAGTTACCAGCAGTCATTTACCCGCTTATAACAAGCGAGGCAGTTGTAATGATAGCTCAGAAGGATTATGCAAGGCTTCGTAAGGGAGAACGCATATACCACTTCTGTGCATACTGTTGAGCTGAAAAACTGACGAATTATGATAAACTCCAGCCAACTTTAATTCATATCATTGAGGGCCTGTGGCTGATGGCACAGCTATATTTCTACTATTCCGCAATGAATGCGGGTAAGTCTACAGCATTGTTGCAATCTTCATACAATTACCAGGAGCGCGGCATGCGCACTGTCGTATATACGGCAGAAATTGATGATCGCTTTGGTGCCGGGAAAGTCAGCTCGCGTATAGGTTTGTCATCGCCTGCAAAATTATTTAACCAAAATTCATCATTATTTGATGAGATTCGTGCGGAACATGAACAGCAGGCAATTCATTGCGTACTGGTTGATGAATGCCAGTTTTTAACCAGACAACAAGTATATGAATTATCGGAGGTTGTCGATCAACTCGATATACCCGTACTTTGTTATGGTTTACGTACCGATTTTCGAGGTGAGTTATTTATTGGCAGCCAATACTTACTGGCATGGTCCGACAAACTGGTTGAATTAAAAACCATCTGTTTTTGTGGCCGCAAAGCAAGCATGGTGCTGCGTCTTGATCAAGCAGGCAGACCTTATAACGAAGGTGAGCAGGTGGTTATTGGTGGTAATGAACGCTACGTTTCTGTATGCCGTAAACACTATAAAGAAGCGTTAGAAGTCGGCTCATTAACGGCTATTCAGGAAAGGCATCGCCACGATTAATAAGAATTTCTTTACTGACAGGGTGAGCAGGGCGCTTTTATCCTGTCAGTTCATTTTACGCACTTCATCCGGTGTATATACCCTTCTCGACAGTTCTTTAACGCCACTATACCCCTCACAGATCGCTTTTACAGTGACGTTGACTTGTGACCTGTAAAGTACAATATCGCTGTGTGTAGGCGTTATACATCGCCGTAAATATGATGAAGGCAAATGCTGTCGGTTTATGGGAAAGTTGCTTTGGGTAAAACAAAAAAACGGCCCCAGAAGGGACCGTTTATGTTGCCAGACAGCGCTACTGATTAAGCGGATTTCTTCGCTTTTTTCTCAGCTTTAGCCGGAGCGGCTTCTTTTTTCGCTGCAGTTTCACCTTCTACATAATCACGACCGTAGTAGGTATCCAGCAGAATCTGTTTCAGCTCGGAGATCAGTGGGTAACGCGGGTTAGCGCCGGTGCACTGGTCATCGAATGCATCTTCAGACAGTTTATCCACATTCGCCAGGAAGTCTGCTTCCTGAACGCCAGCTTCACGGATAGATTTCGGAATACCCAGTTCAGCTTTCAGCGTTTCCAGCCATGCCAGCAGTTTCTCGATCTTAGCAGCAGTACGGTCGCCCGGTGCGCTCAGACCCAGGTGGTCAGCAATTTCAGCATAACGACGGCGAGCCTGCGGACGGTCATACTGGCTGAATGCAGTCTGCTTGGTCGGGTTGTCGTTCGCGTTGTAGCGAATAACGTTACAAATCAGCAGGGCGTTTGCCAGACCGTGCGGAATATGGAACTGGGAACCCAGTTTGTGCGCCATTGAGTGACATACACCCAGGAAGGCGTTCGCAAACGCGATACCCGCGATAGTTGCTGCACTGTGAACACGTTCACGCGCTACCGGATTTTTAGAACCTTCGTGGTAGGACGCTGGCAGATATTCTTTCAGCAGTTTCAGTGCCTGCAGTGCCTGACCATCAGAGAACTCAGATGCCAGTACAGAAACATAAGCTTCCATGGCGTGAGTTACTGCGTCCAGACCACCGAAAGCACACAGAGACTTCGGCATGTCCATAACCAGGTTGGCATCGACAATCGCCATATCCGGGGTCAGCGCATAGTCTGCCAGCGGATATTTCTGACCAGTAGCGTCGTCAGTTACAACCGCAAACGGAGTGACTTCAGAACCTGTACCAGAAGTGGTGGTGACAGCGATCATTTTCGCTTTCACGCCCATTTTCGGGAACTTGTAGATACGTTTACGGATATCCATAAAGCGCAGCGCCAGCTCTTCGAAGTGAGTTTCCGGATGTTCGTACATAACCCACATGATCTTCGCGGCGTCCATCGGGGAACCACCACCTAGCGCGATAATCACGTCTGGTTTGAAGGAGTTTGCCAGTTCTGCACCTTTACGAACGATGCTCAGGGTCGGGTCAGCTTCTACTTCGAAGAAGACTTCAGTTTCAACGCCTGCTGCTTTCAGTACGGAAGTGATCTGATCAGCATAACCATTGTTGAACAGGAAGCGGTCAGTCACGATGAGCGCACGTTTGTGGCCATCAGTAATCACTTCATCCAGCGCGATTGGCAGGGAGCCACGGCGGAAGTAGATAGATTTCGGAAGTTTGTGCCACAACATGTTTTCAGCTCGCTTAGCAACGGTTTTCTTGTTGATCAGGTGTTTCGGACCAACGTTTTCAGAGATGGAGTTACCACCCCAGGAACCACAACCCAGAGTCAGGGAAGGTGCGAGTTTGAAGTTATACAGGTCACCGATACCACCCTGAGAAGCCGGGGTGTTAATCAGGATACGAGCCGTTTTCATTTTCTGACCGAAGTAAGAAACGCGAGCCGGTTGGTTATCCTGGTCAGTGTACAGGCAAGAGGTATGACCGATACCGCCCATAGCAACCAGTTTCTCTGCTTTTTCTACCGCATCTTCGAAATCTTTAGCACGGTACATTGCCAGAGTCGGGGACAGTTTTTCATGTGCGAACGGTTCGCTTTCATCAACAACGGTCACTTCACCGATCAGAATCTTGGTGTTTTCTGGTACAGAGAAGCCTGCCAGTTCAGCAATTTTATAGGCTGGCTGACCAACGATAGCCGCGTTCAGCGCACCGTTTTTCAGGATAACATCCTGAACAGCTTTCAGCTCTTTACCCTGCAACAGATAGCCGCCGTGGGTTGCGAAACGTTCACGTACTGCGTCATAAACAGAGTCAACAACAACAACAGACTGTTCAGAAGCACAGATTACGCCGTTGTCGAAGGTTTTGGACATCAGCACAGATGCAACTGCACGTTTGATATCAGCAGTTTCATCGATAACAACAGGCGTGTTACCCGCGCCTACACCGATAGCTGGTTTACCGGAGCTGTATGCGGCTTTAACCATGCCCGGACCACCAGTCGCGAGGATCAGGTTGATGTCTGGGTGGTGCATCAGTGCGTTAGACAGTTCAACCGAAGGTTGATCGATCCAGCCGATCAGATCTTTCGGAGCACCGGCAGCGATAGCAGCCTGCAGAACGATATCAGCTGCTTTGTTGGTTGCATCTTTTGCACGCGGGTGCGGGGAGAAGATAATAGCGTTACGGGTCTTCAGGCTGATCAGCGATTTGAAGATAGCAGTTGAAGTCGGGTTAGTGGTCGGAACGATACCGCAAATAATACCGATTGGTTCAGCGATAGTGATGGTACCAAAAGTGTCGTCTTCAGACAGAACACCACAGGTTTTTTCATCTTTATAGGCGTTGTAGATATATTCAGAAGCAAAGTGGTTTTTGATCACTTTATCTTCGACGATACCCATGCCGGATTCGGCAACGGCCATTTTCGCGAGTGGGATTCGAGCATCTGCAGCAGCCAGAGCGGCGGCGCGGAAGATTTTGTCTACTTGCTCTTGAGTGAAACTGGCATATTCACGCTGGGCTTTTTTTACACGCTCTACGAGTGCGTTAAGTTCAGCGACATTAGTAACAGCCATAATGCTCTCCTGATAATGTTAAACTTTTTTAGTAAATCATCTGCTCGAATACGAGAGTATAGTCAGTGCGGTGATGATTTGCTTAACCGATGGAAATCAAAAGCTTACTCGCGCTCACACTCACTGTGATTTACTAAAAGAGTTTAAACATTAGAGTTATTATCTCTAATGCGTCACTTCCAGGTGGCGTAAGCAAGATTACTCACTTCTGGGTACTGATTACGTGATCTAAATCAAAATTTTGCAAAGCTGACACCTTTCAGCATGGCTTTTCGCCATTATAGCTAACAGTTAATAAATTGTAGTATGATTTGTTGACTACATTAGCATGTTTTGCACAAATAGATAACAATAACGAATGATAGCAATTTTAAGTAGTTAGGAGGTGAAAAATGCTGTCAAAAGGCGTATTGTCAGCGCGTCTTTTCAACCTTATTTATGGCTAACATTATCCGGCTTTTGCTTCGGAGCTAACCGTGATTCAGACCCTTTTTGATTTTCCCGTTTACTTCAAATTTTTCATCGGGTTATTTGCGCTGGTCAACCCGGTAGGGATTATTCCCGTCTTTATCAGCATGACCAGTTATCAGACAGCGGCAGCGCGAAATAAAACTAACCTTACAGCCAACCTGTCTGTGGCCATTATCTTGTGGATCTCGCTTTTTCTCGGCGACACGATTCTACAACTTTTTGGTATATCAATTGATTCATTCCGTATCGCCGGTGGCATCCTGGTGGTGACAATAGCGATGTCGATGATCAGCGGCAAGCTTGGCGAGGATAAACAGAACAAGCAAGAAAAATCAGAAACCGCGGTACGTGAAAGCATTGGTGTGGTGCCGTTGGCGTTGCCGTTGATGGCGGGGCCAGGGGCGATCAGTTCTACCATCGTCTGGGGTACGCGTTATCACAGCATTAGCTATCTGTTTGGTTTCTTTGTGGCTATTGCTTTGTTCGCTTTATGTTGCTGGGGATTGTTCCGCATGGCACCGTGGCTGGTACGGGTTTTACGCCAGACCGGCATCAACGTGATTACGCGTATTATGGGGCTATTGCTGATGGCATTGGGGATTGAATTTATCGTTACTGGTATTAAGGGGATTTTCCCCGGCTTGCTTAATTAATTCCTTTCAAATGAAACGGAGCTGCCATGCTCCGTTTACTTCGTCATTATTTTTACTTTGTTCCGGTGCAGTTATCAAAAGCAAAAGGAATGGGTAAAAATATTCTTCTTAAATTACAGTTTGTTATAAGGATTTCCTTAACTGCTTCTCGTCACCATCATGTTATTTTCGCCACATCATAATCCTGGGCTTGCTGAAGAATAATTGAAATGATATTAGTAATTCCACTGCCTTTGGTAGAGGAAAGTGCTAAATAATAATCAATTGTTAAATTATTGTGCATTTCACTACTGGAACTGTAATCAGAAAAGATAGACATGCTTAACCCATCTCTATTTGATTGAATTGAAAGATGTTTGTTAAGACATGGATGCAAGCTATAGATTCTGATACGGTCAATAAAAGAGAATTGCTTAACAATTTTGCAAAATGTATTGGCGAGTAAGAACCGCATTTGGTACTTTCCGGGCAACCGCCAGGCGATTCTTTATTGGTAATGAGAATAATTAACAATTAAAGAGCGTCGTGAAAGAATAATGTGTCTCGACAGGGGAGACACAGTACGAATCGACATAAGGTGATCGTCTGAATCACCAGAATAAATAAAGTCGGTGATAGCAATCCGTAACGATAAAGTAACCTGACAGCAGAAAGTCTCCGAGCCTGTGCAGGGTCCCAATCCGGGATTACACATGCTGGTTAATACCAGTAATTATAATGAGGGAGTCCAAAAAACAATGACCAACATCACCAAGAGAAGTTTAGTAGCAGCTGGCGTTTTGGCTGCGCTTATGGCAGGGAATGTCGCGCTGGCAGCTGATGTACCCGCAGGTGTCACACTGGCGGAAAAACAAACGCTGGTACGTAACAATGGTTCAGAAGTTCAGTCATTAGATCCGCACAAAATTGAAGGTGTTCCGGAGTCTAATATCAGCCGAGACCTGTTTGAAGGCTTACTGGTTAGCGATCTTGACGGCCATCCGGCACCTGGCGTCGCTGAATCCTGGGATAATAAAGACGCGAAAGTCTGGACCTTCCATTTGCGTAAAGATGCGAAATGGTCTGATGGCACGCCAGTCACAGCACAAGACTTTGTGTATAGCTGGCAACGTTCTGTTGATCCAAACACTGCTTCTCCGTATGCCAGTTATCTGCAATATGGGCATATCGCCGGTATTGATGAAATTCTTGAAGGGAAAAAACCGATTACCGATCTCGGCGTGAAAGCTATTGATGATCACACATTAGAAGTCACCTTAAGTGAACCTGTTCCGTACTTCTATAAATTACTTGTTCACCCATCAACTTCACCGGTGCCAAAAGCCGCTATCGAGAAATTCGGCGAAAAATGGACCCAGCCTGGTAATATCGTCACCAACGGTGCCTATACCTTAAAAGATTGGGTCGTAAACGAACGAATCGTTCTTGAACGCAGCCCGACCTACTGGAACAACGCGAAAACCGTTATTAACCAAGTAACCTATTTGCCTATTGCTTCTGAAGTTACCGATGTCAACCGCTACCGTAGTGGTGAAATCGACATGACTTATAACAACATGCCGATCGAATTGTTCCAGAAGCTGAAAAAAGAGATCCCGGACGAAGTTCACGTTGATCCATACCTGTGCACTTACTATTACGAAATTAACAACCAGAAACCGCCATTTAATGACGTGCGTGTGCGTACCGCACTGAAATTGGGTATGGACCGCGATATCATTGTTAATAAAGTGAAAGCGCAGGGCGACATGCCCGCCTATGGTTACACTCCACCATATACTGATGGCGCAAAATTGACTCAGCCGGAATGGTTTGGCTGGAGTCAGGAAAAACGTAACGAAGAAGCGAAAAAACTGCTGGCTGAAGCGGGTTATACCGCAGACAAACCGTTGACCATCAACCTGTTGTATAACACCTCCGATCTGCATAAAAAGCTGGCGATTGCTGCCTCTTCATTGTGGAAGAAAAACATTGGTGTAAACGTCAAACTGGTTAACCAGGAGTGGAAAACGTTCCTCGACACCCGTCACCAGGGCACTTTTGATGTGGCCCGTGCAGGCTGGTGTGCAGACTACAACGAACCAACTTCCTTCCTGAACACCATGCTGTCGAACAGCTCGATGAATACCGCGCATTATAAGAGCCCGGCCTTTGACAGCATTATGGCGGAAACGCTGAAAGCGACTGACGAGGCGCAGCGCACAGCTCTGTACACTAAAGCAGAACAACAGCTGGATAAGGATTCGGCCATTGTTCCTGTTTATTACTACGTGAATGCGCGTCTGGTGAAACCGTGGGTTGGTGGCTATACCGGCAAAGATCCGCTGGATAATACCTACACCCGGAATATGTACATTGTGAAGCACTAATGGCAATACGTGGGGCAGGAGTGTCCTGCTCCACGGTGTCTGATTTTTATCGCATTACAGAAGGCACAGGCCAGAAGGTAGGGCAATGTTAAAATTTATTCTACGTCGCTGTCTGGAAGCGATTCCGACGCTATTTATTCTTATTACTATTTCGTTCTTTATGATGCGCCTCGCACCGGGCAGTCCTTTTACCGGCGAACGTACTTTACCACCGGAAGTGATGGCCAATATCGAAGCGAAATATCATCTTAATGATCCGATCATGACACAGTATTTCAGCTACCTGAAACAACTGGCGCATGGCGATTTCGGTCCATCGTTTAAATATAAAGATTATTCGGTCAACGACCTGGTTGCATCCAGTTTTCCCGTTTCTGCCAAACTGGGAGCCGCAGCATTTTTCCTTGCGGTAATACTGGGTGTTAGTGCTGGCGTTATTGCCGCATTAAAACAAAACACCAAATGGGACTATACCGTGATGGGGCTGGCAATGACCGGGGTTGTTATCCCCAGTTTTGTGGTTGCGCCATTATTAGTCATGATATTTGCGATCATTTTGCATTGGCTGCCGGGCGGTGGCTGGAATGGTGGTGCGCTTAAATTCATGATACTGCCAATGGTGGCGTTGTCACTCGCCTATATCGCCAGTATTGCGCGTATTACCCGTGGCTCTATGATTGAAGTATTACACTCCAACTTTATTCGTACTGCCCGGGCGAAAGGGTTACCTATGCGGCGGATCATTTTACGCCACGCATTAAAACCTGCTCTGTTACCCGTGCTCTCCTATATGGGCCCTGCATTTGTCGGCATTATTACCGGTTCTATGGTCATCGAAACCATTTATGGTTTGCCGGGGATTGGGCAATTGTTCGTTAATGGTGCATTGAACCGTGACTATTCCTTAGTGTTAAGCCTGACCATCCTGGTTGGTGCTTTAACCATTTTGTTTAATGCCATTGTCGATGTGCTATATGCGGTTATCGACCCGAAAATCCGTTACTGATACTGGAGCTCGCGATGATGTTAAGTAAGAAAAACAGCGAGACGCTGGAAAATTTCAGTGAAAAGCTGGAGGTCGAAGGGCGCAGCTTGTGGCAGGACGCACGTCGACGTTTTATGCATAACCGTGCGGCGGTTGCCAGTCTGATAGTGCTGGTGCTGATCGCGTTATTTGTCATCCTGGCACCGATGCTTTCGCAGTTTGCCTATGACGATACTGACTGGGCGATGATGTCCAGCGCCCCGGATATGGAGTCCGGTCACTACTTTGGTACTGACTCATCTGGTCGCGACCTGCTTGTGCGCGTTGCGATTGGCGGGCGTATCTCACTCATGGTCGGTGTTGCTGCGGCACTGGTGGCAGTGGTCGTGGGGACACTTTATGGTTCGCTTTCCGGTTATCTGGGCGGTAAAGTGGATTCGGTAATGATGCGTCTGCTGGAAATCCTCAACTCCTTCCCATTCATGTTCTTCGTCATTTTGCTGGTGACCTTTTTCGGTCAAAACATCCTGCTGATTTTCGTGGCGATTGGCATGGTTTCCTGGCTGGATATGGCTCGTATTGTGCGTGGGCAAACCCTGAGTCTGAAGCGCAAAGAGTTTATTGAGGCGGCACAAGTTGGCGGTGTATCGACGCCGGGCATTGTTATTCGCCACATTGTGCCGAACGTACTCGGTGTGGTGGTGGTCTACGCATCGCTATTGGTGCCCAGCATGATCCTCTTTGAATCTTTCCTTAGCTTCCTGGGGTTGGGGACGCAAGAGCCGTTAAGCAGCTGGGGCGCATTGCTGAGTGATGGCGCGAACTCGATGGAAGTCTCTCCATGGTTACTGTTGTTCCCAGCGGGATTCCTCGTGGTGACGCTATTTTGTTTCAACTTTATCGGCGATGGCTTGCGTGATGCCCTCGACCCGAAAGATCGTTAAGGAGTGCAGCCATGAGCGTAATTGAAACTGCAACTGTGCCGCTCGCACAACAACAGGCTGACGCACTGCTGAACGTGAAAGATTTGCGTGTCACCTTTAATACCCCGGACGGCGACGTCACGGCGGTCAATGATCTGAATTTTTCCCTACGTGCCGGAGAAACGCTGGGCATTGTAGGTGAGTCTGGTTCGGGTAAATCGCAAACTGCATTTGCGTTGATGGGCCTGTTGGCTGCCAACGGACGTATTGGCGGATCGGCAACCTTCAATGGGCGTGAAATCCTCAATTTGCCAGAGCGTGAACTCAATAAACTGCGCGCTGAACAAATCTCAATGATTTTTCAGGACCCAATGACTTCGTTGAATCCCTATATGCGCGTCGGTGAGCAGTTGATGGAAGTGCTGATGCTGCATAAGAACATGAGCAAAGCTGAGGCGTTTGAAGAGTCGGTGCGGATGCTCGATGCGGTAAAAATGCCGGAAGCGCGTAAACGCATGAAAATGTACCCGCACGAATTTTCTGGCGGCATGCGTCAGCGAGTTATGATTGCGATGGCATTGCTATGTCGACCTAAGCTGCTGATTGCGGATGAACCCACTACTGCGCTGGACGTCACCGTACAGGCGCAGATCATGACGCTATTGAATGAACTGAAGCGGGAATTTAATACCGCCATCATTATGATTACCCACGATCTTGGCGTGGTGGCGGGGATCTGCGACAAAGTGCTGGTAATGTACGCCGGGCGCACGATGGAATATGGCAACGCGCGCGATGTCTTTTATCAACCCGTTCATCCTTATTCTATCGGTTTGCTCAACGCGGTGCCGCGTCTCGATGCGGAAGGTGAAACAATGTTGACCATCCCTGGTAATCCGCCAAACCTGCTGCGATTACCGAAAGGTTGCCCGTTCCAGCCACGTTGTCCGCATGCGATGGAAATTTGTAGTAGCGCACCGCCGCTGGAAGAGTTTACGCCTGGCCGTCTGCGTGCTTGCTTTAAACCGGTGGAGGAACTGTTATGAATGCTGTAACCGAAGGAAGAAAAGTCCTCCTCGAAATCGCCGATCTGAAAGTGCACTTTGAAATCAAAGATGGCAAACAGTGGTTCTGGCAACCGCCGAAAACGCTCAAAGCCGTCGATGGTGTAACTCTTCGCCTGTATGAAGGGGAAACATTAGGTGTGGTAGGGGAATCGGGATGCGGTAAGTCCACCTTTGCTCGCGCCATCATCGGTTTGGTCAAGGCGACCGACGGTCATGTTGCCTGGTTAGGTAAAGAGTTGCTGGGCATGAAGCCCGATGAATGGCGTGCCGTTCGCAGTGATATTCAGATGATTTTCCAGGATCCGTTGGCATCGCTGAACCCGCGTATGACCATCGGCGAGATCATCGCTGAACCACTGCGTACTTATCATCCGAAAATGTCACGCCAGGAAGTTCGCGAGCGCGTGAAGGCGATGATGCTGAAAGTCGGGTTATTGCCTAACCTGATTAACCGCTATCCGCATGAGTTCTCTGGTGGGCAGTGCCAGCGTATCGGGATTGCACGTGCACTTATTCTTGAACCGAAGCTGATTATCTGTGATGAGCCGGTGTCGGCGCTGGATGTGTCAATTCAGGCGCAGGTGGTCAACCTGCTCCAGCAGTTACAACGTGAGATGGGATTGTCATTAATTTTTATCGCTCACGACCTGGCCGTGGTAAAACACATTTCCGATCGTGTGTTGGTGATGTATCTCGGCCATGCGGTAGAACTGGGGACCTATGATGAGGTCTACCACAATCCACTACATCCTTACACCAGGGCATTGATGTCGGCAGTCCCCATACCTGATCCGGATCTGGAGAAGAACAAAACCATCCAGTTACTGGAAGGGGAATTACCGTCGCCGATCAACCCGCCTTCCGGTTGTGTTTTCCGTACCCGTTGCCCGATTGCCGGTCCGGAGTGCGCCAAAACACGTCCTGTGCTGGAGGGCAGTTTCAGACACGCCGTTTCTTGCCTGAAAGTCGATCCACTTTAAACACAATAAGGGCTGACAGTTGTCAGCCCTTTTTCACGCCGAAAGCGATTATTTATTCCCGCCAGATGATATGGCAAAGTTTGTGATCTTTTTCGCGGCATAACAGAATGCGGGCGAAAACATCGTTGATTTCACCATCTTCACTGTCCGCCAGACCAATCACCACTTCGGCAAAAAAGTCCGGGTTCAAATCGAAATCAACATGTTCCTGCCAGTCTTCCGCCGGATCGAATAACTCCGCGCCGCCGCGCTCTTCAAACTGAAGATTGAACAGCAGAACATCAGCTGGATCGAGATTGTCGGCAGCCAGTTCGAGAAAAATATCGTAGGCCTGCTCAAGCGTTTCATCTTCAGTCAGGCGATTGTTTAGATCCATATCCATAGTCACTACCTGTTTAACCTCTGTTGGCGACGTTTTACAGCAACGGACTGAAGAAGTAAAACAGTCGCTCGGCGACACGTTGCCATAATGGACGTTTTAGCCATAAACGGGCATCGAGCAGACGTGAACGCGAAATATAATCGTCCTGAACGGCAGCAAGGTCTGCACCAAAACCTTTATCGTCGATTGCCAGGGTAATCTCGAAATTTAGCCACAGACTCCGCATATCAAGGTTAACGGTGCCAACCAGACTTAGTTCGCCATCGACCAGCACGCTCTTGGTATGCAGTAACCCGCCTTCAAACTGATAAATTTTAACCCCAGCAGCAAGAAGTTCCGTAAAGAATGCGCGACTGGCCCAGCCGACCAGCATCGAGTCATTTTTTCGCGGAAGGATAATACTGACATCCACCCCGCGCTGTGCCGCCGTGCAAATCGCATGAAGTAAATCATCGCTTGGCACAAAGTAGGGCGTGGTCATGATCAAATATTCACGCGCCGAATAAGCCGCAGTCAATAATGCCTGGTGAATGAGATCTTCCGGAAAGCCGGGGCCAGAAGCAATTGTGTGAATGGTGTGACCGCTGGCCTGTTCAAACGGCATAATATTGACATCTGGTGGTGGTGGCAGAATACGTTTTCCGGTTTCAATCTCCCAGTCGCAGGAATAAATAATCCCCATCGCGGTAGCGATGGGGCCTTCCATACGCGCCATCAGATCAATCCATTGCCCTACGCCCGCATCTTGTTTGAAGTAGCGAGGGTCGACCATATTCATGCTGCCGGTGTACGCGATGTAATTATCGATCATGATCATCTTGCGATGTTGGCGCAGGTCCATACGGCGTAAAAACACACGCATCAGATTGACCTTTAAGGCTTCGACCACTTCAATACCGGCATTACGCATTAGCTCGGGCCACGGGCTGCGGAAAAAAGCCACACTCCCGGCGGAGTCGAGCATCAATCGGCAATGAATGCCGCGTCGCGCAGCGGCCATTAATGATTCAGCCACCTGGTCCGCCATGCCGCCGGGCTGCCAGATATAAAACACCATCTCAATATTATGGCGAGCGAGCTGGATGTCGCGGATTAACGCCTGCATCACATCATCTGACTCGGTCATCAGTTGCAGCTGATTCCCTTTGACCCCAGCGATCCCCTGACGACGCTCACAAAGCTTGAATAGTGGCGCAGCGACACTGCTATTTTCTTCGGCGAAGATATGCTTACAGGCTTTAAGGTCGTTAAGCCACTTTGCGGTGGAAGGCCACATCGCTCTGGCGCGCTCAGCGCGGCGTTTGCCTAAATGGAGCTCGCCAACAGCAAGATAGGCAATAATTCCGACTAACGGCAGAATGTAAATAATCAACAGCCAGGCCATCGCGGAGGGAACTGCGCGTCGTTTCATTAGAATGCGTAAAGTTACGCCTGCAATGAGCAACCAGTATCCCAGAATGGCCAACCAACTCACCAACGTATAAACGGTTGTCATAGATTAGAAATCCTTTTGAAAGCGCATTGTTATGAGTTTACGCATATGGATTCATCTGGCAAATAAAAACGCGGGAAAAGCACTGGTCAGCGTCGGGGGGGGGGGGTATAATGACCATTCTGTTATTGCATAGAGTAGTTAACATGAAGCGGAGTAGAACGGAAGTGGGGCGCTGGCGCATGCAGCGTCAGGCTAGCCGACGTAAATCGCGTTGGCTTGAGGGGCAGTCGCGCCGAAATATGCGTATCCACAGCATCAGGAAGTGCATTCTAAACAAACAGCGTAACTCGTTATTGTTTGCGATCTACAATATCTAAATGTACTGGGCACCATTGCGGTGCCCAATAAGTTTACTCTTCCGTCTTTAAAGTCTATTTTTGCGCTGATTCTTTATTGTCAGCTTTCGTTTCTTGTTCATCGTTATCGCTGAAAATACCATGACCGGAGTTCAACAACATTGAAACGAGCATATCATTATTAATCTCTTCACCATTTAAAACTCGTGCCAGAATTTCGCTGCCAAACAGTTGCGGCGAGAGAATGATATCCGGATGTACCATCTTAATCTTATTCAGGTTTTTGCTATCACTGACGGCGAGAACTGTTTTGACATCACTGCTCATATCTTTTGCCGAGAGTACAACAAACGCGTTATCTGCATCGTTATCACTCAGCGCCAGAATGGCCCGGCATCGATCGATTCCTGCTTTCTTTAATACTGAACTGTCATTACTGTCACCGGGGATAACATCAGCGTTATCACCTAAGCGTTGCTCAAGTTGCTTGATATCATCTTCAGGCAAGTTGCTGATAACCGTTACATTTTGTCCGCGTTGATTCAGTTGCAGAATCGTATTGATGGCGAGAATCGAATGTCCGCAAACAATAAAATGATCTTTACGATGCATTGTATGATTGTTTCCTTTTACAAGTTTGTTGAATCCCCCGCGGATAAGCGGGCCAAAAATTGAAGTCATGGAGGTGGCAAAAACGGTAATGCCGGAAATAATGACCGAAATAGTGAACAATCGTGCTGATTCAGAAACAGGGACAATATCGCCGTAGCCGACGGTTGACATGGTTTCTATCGAAAAATAGAACGCGGTCATCAAACTTTCTATTCGCGGATTAAAACCTTCGCTTAAATAAAGCGCACCGTAGGTGGAGTAAAACAGTAACGTCGTGAAACTAATAAATGCGAAAATTGTCCCGGCTGCGGCGCTACTGTGGGAGAAGTCTTTGCGCAGTATCAGCAAAAACACCAGCGTAAAAATGCAAAATCCAATACTAAATTTCAGCCAGGGATAAAAATGCAGGGTGTAAATTAGCGCTATCAACAACAAAATGATACTGATTGCCCATGCGAGCTTTGCCCGGAACAGTAAGCCAATGGAGTTCAGGACAAGAAAGACGCCGAGCATAAATAGAGGGGCGTTTGCCAGCAAGGAGAGATCCAACTCTGAAAATGCTTTGATATGGAAAATATCTAGCAAATTGACCGACATACCATAGATTGTTTTAAAAATAAGCAATCCATTTAAAAAGACGGCCAGCGCGAGAATGTCGTGCCGTAGGGTCACCCATAAATTAGTTGCTGTTTGTTTGAATGTAGCCCAGTGACTCACTGATACCTCTGTAACCACAATTTTGTTTAATTATCTCAACGTGCACATTTTCTGAACATACATGCAGCGCGTGAATGTGTTAAACAATAGTAGATGACTTTATCCGCAGTAATCAAAGGTTTTGAGTGAGCAACTCTGCGTCAGGAAAGGGCATTTTCCTGAATATGTTCACATCATATAAAGAAATACAGATAAAGTTATTATCTGCTTGTGGTGGTGAATGCACTGACCGACCTATAAGGAAAGGCCAAACAAGAACACGGTTGCAAAAACCGTGCCCTTAAATATTGAATTTCTATTCAGAACACTTTCTTAAAATGTCATTCAGACCATTTCGAAGAATTTCGCATAAAAACGTTCTGTTACGTTGAACCCTTACGCCATCTGCCTTTCAGCCCCTAAGCCATCACACTTCGAGTACAAGTGTTACATTGCGGGTATCTTTGAGCAACGAGTTTTGTGTACACTTTTGCGTACTCGCAAGCCAGATGTGTACACATTCAATGATTACCGACACAAAGCTCAGGAAGTCCCTGGGCAAGAAACGAGATGATATCGAAACCATTTCAGATTCTCATGGGCTGAACGCAAGGATCAGTCAGGCTGGTAAAGTTTCTTTTTTCTACCGATACTGTAGTGGTCAAGTAATATTGGCCACGGTTTTACAGTAAAAACGGTATCTGTTCTCTGATTCTTCCGGCGTCAACCCACCGTTGTAATGGTGAGGCCTGACGCTATTGTA